>CANSQW010000008.1 GCA_947649215.1 uncultured bacterium
CGCCCCGCCTCCCTCGCCAGGGAGGGCGGGCGCCGCGGGGCGGGCGGGGCGCCTTCCCCTCGCGGCTGTGCAGGCCGTGGCCGCCTGACTCACGGGAGGAGATCCCATGAAGTATCCCAACCTGTTCGAGCCGGTGTCCATCGCCGGCGTGACCCTGCCCAACCGCTTCGCCATGGCGGCCATGGGCCCCATGGGCCTCGGCGACGCGGAGGGCGGCTTCACCCAGCGCGGCATCGACTACTACGTCGAGCGCGCCAAGGGCGGCACCGGCCTCATCATCACCGGCGTCACCCACGCCGCCAACAACATCGAGACCCACGAGTACCCCTCCACGCCCTCGGCCACCATCAACCCGCCGCATTTCATCCGCACGGCGCGCGAGATGACCGAGCGCGTCCACGCCTACGGGTCGAGCATCTTCCTGCAGATCTCGGCCGGCTTCGGCCGCGTCTACGCCGAGTTCCCGGAGGGCGAGGCGCCCGTGTCGGCCTCGGCCATCCAGAACCGCTGGTTCGACGTGGACTGCCGACCGCTCACGGTGGAGGAGATCTGCGACATCACGCGCCAGTGCGGGCGTGCGGCCCGCATCGCCAAGGACGCCGGCTTCGACGGCGTGCAGATCCACGCGGTGCACGAGGGCTACCTGCTCGACCAGTTCGCCATCAGCCTGTTCAACGAGCGCGGCGACGAGTACGGCGGCAGCCTTGAGAACCGCCTGCGCTTCGCCCGCGAGGTGTGCGAGGAGATCAAGGCCCAGTGCGGCGACGACTTCCCCGTGACGCTGCGCTTCTCGCCCAAGAGCTTCATCAAGGGTCTGCGTGACGGCGCCCTGCCTGGCGAGGAGTTCGAGGAGCTGGGCCGCGACGTGGCCGAGGGCGTGGAGGCCGCGCGCCTGCTCGCATCCTACGGCTACGACGCCCTGGACGTGGACGTGGGCTGCTACGACGCCTGGTGGTGGAACCATCCGCCCATGTACCTGGAGAAGGGGATGTACCGCCCCTTCGCGAAGATGGTCAAGGACGCCGTGGACGTGCCGGTCATCTGCGCCGGGCGCATGGATGACCCGGCCATGGCGTCTGCCGCGGTGGCCGAGGGCGTCTGCGACCTCGTCGGCCTGGGCCGCCCGCTTCTGGCCGACCCCGCCTACGTGAACAAGCTGCGCCAGGACGACGTGGCGGCCATCCGCCCCTGCCTGTCGTGCCATGAGGGCTGCCTCGGGCGCATGATCCGCTACAAGAGCATCTCCTGCGCCGTGAACCCGGAGTGCGCCCGCGAGCGCTACGCTGCCCTCACGCCGGCGCTCAAGCCCCAGCGCGTGCTCGTGGCCGGCGGCGGCCCGGCCGGCATGGAGGCGGCGCGCGTGGCGGCCCTGCGCGGCCACGACGTGGTGCTCTGCGAGGCCAAGGGGCGCCTGGGCGGCAACCTGGTGCCCGGCGGGGCGCCGGCCTTCAAGGAGGATGACCATGCCCTCATCGCCTGGTACGAGGAGCAGCTGCGCCGCGCGGGCGTGGAGGTGCGCCTGAACGCGCCCGTCACCGCCGAGATGGCGGCTGAGGGCGGCTTCGACCACGTCATCGTGGCCACCGGGGCCAGGCCGAAGGGCTTCCCCCTGTCGGACGCGCCGCTGCTGGCGGCTGAGGACGTGCTCATGGGCGTTGCTGACCCTGGCCATTACGTAGTGGTCATCGGCGGCGGCCTGGTGGGCTGCGAGCTGGCCCTCCACCTGGCCCAGACGGGCCATGCGGTGACTATCGTGGAGGCGCTTGGCGACGTGCTCGAGCTCAACGGGCCGCTCTGCCCCGCCAACTTCGAGATGCTGCGCAAGCTGCTTCCTTTCCACGGGGTGCGCGTGCTGACCGAGTCCCAGGCCGTGGGCTATGCCGACGGCTGCGTGGTGGCGGAGACGCCCGAGGAGGAGGTGAGGGTGCCTGCCGATAGCATGATCGAGTGCGTGGGCTACCGCTCTGACGATACGCTCTACGACCAGCTGCGCTTCGCGCGCCCCCTCGTCCACAAGATCGGCGATGCCCGCTCCGTCGCCAACATCATGAGCGCCATCTGGGACGCCTACGAGCTGGCCAGCTCGCTGTAGCGCCCCCCCTGCGCGGCCCGGCGGTGAGCAGCGCCCCGCCGGGCCGCCCGTCCTCCCGAGAAACGAGAAAGGAGCCGCTCCCATGCTCACCAAGCGGCAGAACCTCATCGAGTGCATCCGGGGCGGGAGCCCCGACCGCTACGTCAACCAGTACGAGGCGTTCGCGCTCATCATGGCAAGCCCGCTCTCCGACCGCTCCCACCTGGCCGACGAGGGCTACCTCATCGACGCCTGGGGCTGCTACCAGCAGTCCATCCCCGGGCAGCCGAGGCTGTTTCCCATGCACGACCTGGACCACCGCGTCATCACCGACATCTGCGCGTGGCGCGACCAGGTGAGGGTGCCCGGCGATCTGGACGACCCGGCGTTCTGGGCGCCCATCGCCGAGCGCGCGGCGGCCGTAGACCGCACGGAGCAGTTCGTGACGAGCGCGGTGTTCCCCGGCGTGTTCGAGCGGGTGCATCACCTGTGCGAGATCACCGAGGCGCTCGTCGGCTTCTACGAGGAGCCCGACGAGATGCGCGCCCTCATCGACGAGGTGGTCGACTACGAGCTGCGCCTGGCCGATGCGCACCTCAAGTACGTCAAGCCCGACGCCCTGTTCCACCACGACGACTGGGGCACCCAGATATCCACCTTCCTGGCGCCGGAGATGTTCGAGGAGTTCCTGCTCGAGCCCTACAAGCGCATCTACGGCTACTGGCGCGACCATGGCGTCGAGCTGATCGTGCATCACTCCGACAGCTTCGGCGAGACGCTCGTGCCCTTCATGGTGGAGATGGGCGTGGACATCTGGCAGGGCACCCTGCGCACCACCAACGACATCCCGGCGCTCATCGACCGCTTCGGCGGGCAGATCGCGTTCATGGGCGGCATCGAGTCGCAGATCGTCGACAAGCCCGACTGGACGGACGAGGAGGTGCGTGCCGAGGTGGACGCCGCCATCGCCGCGGTGGGCCGCACGACCGGCTTTATCCCGTGCCTCACCTCCGGCCTGGACTCGAGCGGCTACCCCGGGGTGTACGATGCGGTGAGCGCCGAGATCGACCGCTGCTCGGCGCGCGACTTCGCCTAGGAGGAACCGCCCATGTGCTACCCCTGCACCCACTGCAACAAGTGCGGCGCCTACTCGGCCCGCGCCAAGTTCGTCTGCGCCGCCTGCGGGGCCGACGTGCCGCCTGGCGTGCCCGCCTGCCCCGCGTGCGGCGGCAAGAAGCTCACGGCCGTCAAGCTGGAGCCCGCCCCGCCCACGCCCGTCGGCAACGAGTAGGCCGCGCGGGCGGCCCGCGCCGCGCGGCCCGCGCCGCACAGACGCCAGAAAAGGAAAAGGACCCTCGCGGGTCCTTTTCCTTGTCGGGAGCGCGCTTCCGGCTTAGAACATCAGCGTGATGTCCTTGCGGGCGACCTCCTGGCCCTTGTCCAGGTAGGCCTTGCCGCCGCCCAGCTGCGTGCCCTGGGCATCGTAGTTCATGACGATGGCCATGAAGCCCAGCTCGTGGGCCGCGCCGTCCTTGGCCTTGTCGGCGGCCAGCACGTAGGCCGTCGCCTTCTCGTCGGCGATGATCTGCGCCTCGATGTCCTTCTTCGCGGCCTCCAGGTCGATGGTCGCGAACTCGGCGAGGAAGGCGTCGAGCTTCTCGGCGCCGCGCAGGACGATGTTGAGCTCCATGTCGCCGACCCACGTGCCGTAGTTCTCGGTGCGCGACTCGGCCTTGGCCCCGGCGCCCACCTGCACGGCGCCGGCCTCGGCGGTGCCGGCCGTCATCGCTTCGCGCTCGGCCACCATGGCCGCGCGGGCGTCATCGGAGATGGGGGTGTAGAGCGCCCAGCGCGTCTTGCCGTCCATCTTCTTGGCCAGGTCCTCGACCTCGCCGTAGTACATGCACCACGCCTGGCAGGCCTGCACGCAGGAGGGCATCTTGCCCATGGCGGTACGGGCCTCGCACAGGTCGCACGCCTTGGTGATGGTGGGGTTGTAGACCCACTCGTAGGGCGTGTCGGCGTCGATGGGGGTCGTGTACTCGTAGGGGCCCACCTCGGTCAGCTTGATGCCGTACTCGCCGGCCGTCAGGCCACGCTCGTTGCGGCAGGCGACCTCGCAGGAGTGGCAGCCCGTGCAGTACTCGTAGTTGATCAGGATTCCCTTCATCTGCTCCTCCTAGTTGATGACCGTGACGACGGGCTCTTCGACCACCTGGTAGGGCTTGCCGGGCTCGTACTCGGCGAAGTCGCCCTTCTCGGCGATCACGTCATGGGGCAGCACATCGCCCGGCTGCACCGGGTAGATCTTGCAGAGCATGCTCTTGATGGCGCTGCCGATGCCGCCCTGGCCCACGCGGAAGGCCTCGGTCATGTTGTTCAGGTTGGAGTCGTAGGTGCCGTAGAAGTTGGGCTCGGCGCCCTCCTGCTCGGGGAACCACCAGCCGTGCTCGGCGTGGATGCGGCCGGGCTGCACCTCGATGGTGGCCTTGACCTGCTGCTTGAAGCGGGCGCCGCGGCTGTTCTCCACCCAGATCCAGTCGCCGTCCTTCACGCCGTACTTCTCGCAGTCGGCGGGGTTGACCATGACGAGCGGCCACGGGTGGAACTCGCGCATGGTGGGCAGCTGACGATGCTCGGAGTGGAAGAACTCGAAGGAGCGGCCGCCGCCGGACAGGATGATGGGAAACTCCTTGAAGGTGTTGGGCGTGGAGAGCGGGCTCTCAGGCGGCTCGATGTGGTAGGGCAGCGGGTCGACGCCCCAGTGATCGAAGCCGAAGGACCACAGCTCGACGCGGCCGGTGGGGGTGTTGAAGCCCGGCTGGCCGTCGGGGCGCAGCATGCCCTTGGCGTACTTGTCGTAGGTGGCGTCCCACTCCCAGTACGCGGTGCCGTTGCAGCTCTCGCCATAGCAGCCGTTCTCGGGGCTGGACGGGTTCTGCACCGTCTCCCACCAGGTGCGCTTGTACTCGGTGCCGCCGGGGGCCAGCTGGTCGGTCAGGTACCAGTTCGACCACTCCTCGTCGGTCTCCCACGGCCAGTGCTCCGGCTTGATGCGCTTGCCCAGGTCCAGGCAGATCTGCTCGTCGGACTTGGCCTCGTAGAAGTCGGTGACCTTGACCATGGTGCGGACGGGGGTCCACCAGGTGCGGCAGGAGTTGCGCTCGCAGCTCATGGCCACGGGCAGCACGATGTCGGCCAGGGCCTGGGCCGTCGGGGTCATGAACGGGTCGGCCACCACGATGAACGGCACCTTCATGAGGGCCGCGCGCGTGCGGGCCGGGTCCATGGAGGCGCAGGACAGCGCGTTGGAGCTCTGGATCCAGAACATCTGGATGTCGTAGGGCTCGCCGGTCTCGATGGCCGCCAGGATGGCGTCGGTGTCGGCGCAGGACACGATGTTGGACTCGTTGATGCCGGAGGTCTGCGGGATGAGCTTCTTGGCGTAGGTCTCCTTGGAGATGTACTCGTCGCCCAGTCCGTAGCGCTTCTCGATGAGGAAGGCGCAGCGGTACAGCGCGTTGCCGCCGGGGTTGTCGATGTTGCCGGTGATGGCCATGATGTCGGCCACCGACTCGGTCACGCCGAGCGCGGCGATCTGCTGCTCGAAGGCCAGGCCCCACTGGCAGGCGCAGCTCGACGCCGTGGCGATGAGGCGCGCGGCGCCGCGAATCTTGTCGGCGGGCACCTCGCAGATGGGCTCGGCCCACTCGGGCGTCTTGTCGGCCACGCGCTCGGCCAGGGCCTCGAAGCCGTAGGTCCACTTCTCGACGAACTCATGGTCGTAGAGGTCCTCGCCGATGATGACGTTGAGCATGGCCATGGCCACCACGGCGTCGGTGCCGGGGCGGACGGGCAGCCAGAACGCGGCGCGGGCGCCCCACCAGGTCAGGCGCGGGTCGACCGAGATGACCTTCGACCCCATCTGGACGCACTGGACGAGCCAGTGGCCCAGGAAGCCGTCGGCGTTGGACTTGATGGGCTCGTTGCCCCACACCAGCACGACGCTGGGCACCTGCCAGTTCTCGTTGGCGTAGCGGTCCCAGTGGGCCTGGGAGGCGTCGACGATGAACATGTCGCCCTGCTTGGCGGACGTGCCGATCATGCGGGGCAGGTAGCAGGCGAAGCCGGTGAAGCCGAAGGTGGACACGTTGGGCGTCTCCATGCAGGCGGACGCGAAGTAGGGCACCTGCCAGCCGATGTTGCGGCCGGTGCCGTGCACCACCACGATGGTCTCGGAGCCGTACTCCTCCTTGATCTTGAGCACCTTCTCGGTGATCTCGTCATAGGCCTCGTCCCAGCTGATGCGCTCCCACTTGTCCTCGCCGCGCTCGCCGGCGCGACGCAGGGGGTACTTCAGGCGGTCGGGATGGTTGACGGCCTCGGGCATGGTGAGGCAGCGCATGCACAGCTTGCCGTTGGCGACGGCGTTCAGCGGGTCGCCCTCCACCTTCACGAGCTTGTTGTCCTTGGTGTAGAGCAGGACGCCGCAGCCCATGTGGCAGCCCGGGGGCGACCAGTGCGTCGTGCGCGTGACGGTGAAGTCCCCCTCCTGCCACTGCCACTCGCCGTCGTGGTACGCCTCGCGGTTGAGCTCGTCCAACCACTCTTTGTAATCGGCCATAACTCTCCTTTCTCTTTCCCTCGCGCATCCCCGCAGCCGCGGGGCTTCGCTCAAGGAGCAGTCTAGGAAGGGCGTCGCCCGGCGGCATTCAGCGTGCCATGCTATTTGGCCTTGCGCGTCTGCGCGACGATGGGGTGCCGTGTCCTATTTTGCGATGCTTAGCCGAAGGCGCCCCTCCGCCCCCGCGCCCCGTCGTCCCGCCTGCCGATTTTCCATGGGGGTCCGCATCCCATCTTTCCGTCAGCGCCTAATACCTCAGGCCTTATACTGCCCATTCGGGCCTTTCCTTCGCCTTTTGCTTCAGGAAGGCTTGGTAGTATGGCCGAAGCCAGATGGTAGAGGGGGTGCAAGGCCGTTGAAGCAAGAGGCTGATAGGGAGGAAGCGCAGGAAGAGGGCGCGGCTCATACCGGCGGTTGGATCATGGTGAACCCCCGCATACTCATAGGCCTCATCGGCGTGGTCGCCTGCTATGGCTGGCTCTTCCTCATGCTGGGCACCTCGGTGTTCTTTCCGCTGACTGACCCCGCGGGGCTTATCTCGAGCGGGGCTCACCTCGCCTTCGTAGGCGGTGCGTGCGTGGCGCTTCTGGGAACGTGGTACTGCTCTGATGGGCTCGTGGCGCACCGCATGACGCACTTCGTCCTCGCGGCTGCCTGCGCGGCGCTCGGCACGGCGGGGCTGTGGGTGCTCCAAGGCCAGCCGGGCATCCTCTGGGCGCCCTCGCTTCTGGCCGGCGCCGGCTTCGGGTTCTTAAGCCCACTCTACGGCGAGTACGTCTGCCTGTTCTTCCACGGGTCGCTGCGCGTCTACGTCAACGGCATCTTCGCCGCTGCCGCGCTTGCCTGCATCTGGCTGCTCTTCATCAGCGAGGCGCTGCTGTTCGCCTTCGCGGCGCTGTTCCCGCTCGTGTCGCTTGCGTGCTACTTCATCGTCATGCACCTGTTCGACCTGCGCGAGAGGTCCCGTGCCAGCCGCGTCCAGTCCGACCAGCGCCACCGCATCGTGTGGCGGTCGTATCTGGCCACGGCCACGGCGGGCATGGCGGCGGGCTACGCGGTGGGCTGCATCCTGTCCACCCAGACGGTGCACGACTGGCCCTACATATTCATAGAGCTGATGGTGGCGGCCACCTGCCTGCTGCTGCTCTACGACGCGCTCAAGACCCATCGCGTCACCGAGTCGGTCACCATGCGGTGGTTTCTGCCCGGGTCGGCCATCGTGGTGTTCCCCCTCGTGTTCGTCCCCGACGAGCTGGTGGTCATCTTCGCGCTGCTGCTTCTGTGCGGGTCGTTCTTTCCCATCACCTGCTCGCTCTCGGCGGTGTGCAAGCACATCGTGATCTGCGACCTGTCGGCCGTGCGGGCCTTCTCCTTCGGGCGTCTCATGTGCTTCATCGGCATCGGGGTGGGCATGGTGCTCGCCTTCGCCGGGTTCGTGCCGGCCGCGACTGCGTTCTTCGGGCCGCTCGTGACGCCTGGGTCGGTCATCATGTTCATGCTGCTCGTCATCTTCTCGGCGTCGTTCGTCATGACCGAGGATAATTATCCGGATGAGAACCGCTTCAAGCGCGTTGAATCCGACGGGGGGGGGCGTCACTGTCGGTGTCTCCCGGCACTCCCATCCGCAAGATAGACTCCCCGGCCCCCGATGGGGCTGCGCAGCCGGCGCCTGAGGGCGACGCGCACCGCCCGAGCGTCTTCCACCTCAAGTGCGAGGCCGTGGCCGACCGCTACGGGCTCTCCAGCCGCCAGCGCGAGGTGCTCACCATGCTGGCCAAGGGGCGCAACGCCGAGTACATCACCGAGAAGCTCGTCATCTCGTCGCACACGGCCAAGGCGCACATCTACAACATCTACCAGAAGACGGGCGTGCACTCCCGCCAGGAGCTCATGGACCTCGTGGAGTGCGCGGAGATCGACGAGGGCGCCGACGCGTGACGCGCCGGCCGCGCCGTGGCTCTGGGGCCCTGCCGGGCCTGCCGATCGCGCTGCGCGGCTCGCGGGGCATAATCCCCCAAACCTTACGTTGCCCATTTAGCCCCTGCCACCCCATGAAAGGCGGCGGGGGCTTCTCTATGGTGGGGGAGGCGAGCGGTCCTGCCCGCGTGCGGCCCGGTCGCCGGAGAGAACCCATGAGAGAGGAGTTGGGACATGCTATTCGATTACCAGGAGTTCCTCGATGGCATCGATCGCGAGGCCTATCACGAGGGCGAGTGGCAGTGGGAGGAGGACGGCTACACCGTAACGCGCACCTACACCTACTCGGCGCCCGGCTGCCATGATTCCTGCGGCGTGCTCATGTACACCAAGAACGGCAAGCTGGAGAAGATCGAGGGCGACCCGCTCGATCCCTGCGCCAACGGCCGTCTGTGCATGCGCTGCCTCAACCTTGAGGAGGGCGTGAACTACGCCGACCGGCCCAAGTGGCCCCTCAAGCGCGTTGGTGCGCGCGGCGAGAACAAGTGGGAGCGCATCAGCTGGGAGGAGGCGCTCGACACCATCGCCACCTGGATCCACGACAACCTGGACGCCAAGGGCCTCGGCCGCGAGTCCATCTTCGTGAACCACGGCACCGGCCGCAACATCTCGTCCTGGGTGCCCTTCCTCGGCGGCGCGTGCCTCGGCACGCCCAACATCGGTGCCATCGGCTTCTCCGGCTACTCCTGCTACCTGCCGCGCACCTGCGGCACGGCCGCGGGCATCGGCGACTTCCCCATCGTGGACGCCTCCGAGGGCCACGCCGACCGCTACAACAACCCCGAGTGGGTGCGTCCTGACGTGGTGGTTATCTGGGGCTGCGAGCCGCTGCGCTCCAACGCCGACGGCTACCTGGGCCACTGGCTCGTGGCCTGCATGCAGCAGGGCACGCGCTTCATCTCCGTTGACCCGCAGCTCACCTGGTGGGGCGCGCACGCCGACTACTGGCTGCCCATCCGTCCCTCCACCGACCTGGCGCTCGCCCTGGCCTGGCTCAACGTCATCACCACCGAGGAGCTCCAGGACAAGGAGTTCATCGAGTACTGGTGCGCCTACTACGACGAGCTGAAGGAGCACGTGGCCCAGTTCACCCCCGAGTGGGCCGCCAAGATCTGCGAGGTGCCGGCCGACCTCATCCGCGACGCGGCGCGCTTCTACGCCACCGCCGAGCGCGGCGCCATCCAGTGGGGCCTGGCCTTCGACACGCAGGTGGACTCCATCCAGCTGTGCCAGACGGTCTCCAACCTCATGAGCGTCTGCGGCAACATCGACAAGCCGGGCACCAACATCCTCGTGCGCAACGGCTTCGAGATCAACCCGGGCTACGCCACCGCGCAGCTCTACTGCGACCCGGAGACCTTCTCCAAGAAGCTCACCGTCGACCTCGTGCACCCCGGCTGCACCCAGTTCATCGGCATGGCCGACTGCGACGCGGTCAACCGCGCCTTCGAGACGGGCGAGCCCTATCCCATCAAGATGTTCTGGTCCCAGGGCGCCAACGGCATCAGCTGCTCGGCCACCGCGGCCCCGCGCGTCCACAAGATGCTCGAGAAGGTGGAGTTCTGCGTCGTCGCCGACCCGTACATGACGCCGACCGCCGTCGCCTACGCCGACATCTTCCTGCCGCTCAAGACCACCGCCGAGCGCGACTCCATGCGCGTGTGGTGGACCCCGCTGCGCGCCATGAAGGCCGTCAGCGAGTGGTACGAGGCCAAGTCCGACGAGGAGCTCATCGTGGCGCTTGGCAACAAGATGAACCCGGAGCTGTTCCAGAAGCGCTGGCCCACGCTCGAGGCCCTGCTCCAGGACTACCTGGACGTCGGGTTCAACCTCTACGACCCGGAGACGGGCAAGTCCTACAAGTCGGCCGGCCGCTCCAAGGCGGGCATGATCGAGGTGCCCGACGTGCACACCGACTTCTGGAAGAAGCACCATGAGGACGGCACCTGCTCGTTCAAGTCGCTCGTCGAGGACAAGTGCGGCTACGAGTACGACGACTTCTGCGCGACGTACCGCAAGTACGAGAAGGGCATGCTGCGCCCCGACGGCCAGCCCGGCTTCGCCACGCCTTCGGGCCGCATCGAGCTCGTGCCCTTCGCCACCTTCGGCGCCTGGGGCATCCCGCCTCTGGCCGAGCACGTGGAGTCGCTCACGATGAAGCGCTGGATGGAGGACCCGGAGTACCGCGCCGAGTACCCGTTCATCTGCATCAACGGCTCCCGCTCCTACGAGTTCTTCCACTCCGAGAACCGCCAGCAGGCCACCATGCGCGAGTTCCACCCCATGCCGCTCGTGAAGGTGTCCACCCAGACCGCCGAGGAGTACGACCTCAAGGAAGGCGAGTGGATCTGGATCGAGAACACCGAGGGCCGCTGCCGCCAGAAGGTGCACATCGACCCCACGCTCAACCCGAACTACATCCATGCCGAGCACGGCTGGTGGTTCCCCGAGCAGGAGCCGGCGTTCCCGCACCTCTACGGCACCTTCGACTGCAACATCAACAACCTGACCGCCTCCTACGAGACCGGCCAGGGCGGCATCGGCAACCCGCTCAAGAGCGTCGCCGCCAAGATCTACAAGTGCACCGACGACGTGAACGAGCCCAGCCCGGGCGAGGTCGTGACGAAGCTCGGCGGCTTCCGCGACGACTACGTGGCCACCGAGCCGTTCGCCTGGACCCATGACAACACGACGCGCGAGGGAGGACGATTCTAGATGAAGGGCATCCTGATCAACTACGAGTTCTGCACCGGCTGCCACTCCTGCGAGGTGGCCTGCAAGAAGCACCTCGAGCTGCCCGCGGGCGAGTTCGGCATCAAGCTCTCCGAGACCGGTCCTTTCGAGTACGCCGGCAAGACCGGCGCCGACCACTGGGAGTGGACCTACCTGCCCGTGATGACCAAGGCGTGCGACATGTGCGAGGACCGCACGGCCAAGGGCAAGCTTCCCATGTGCGTCCAGCACTGCCAGGCGTGGTGCATGTACTACGGCGAGGTGGAGGACCTGGCCAAGAAGATGGACGGTTCTTCCCGCTGCGCCCTCTTCACCCGTTAAAGCACTCCTGACCTGATGCGGAAGGCGCGGCGGCATAACCCGTCGCGCCTTCCTGCTTTCCGGGCCGGCCGCCCCGCCGGGCGCTTTCGGCCCGCACCTGACGAGAGCAAGACGAGAGAAGGGGATGTCATCATGCTGTTCAACTACCAAGAGTTCCTCGACGGCATCGACCGCGAGGCCTACCATGCGGGGGAGTGGCGCTGGGAGGAGGACGGCTACACCGTCACCCGCACCTACACCTATTCCGCCCCGGGCTGCCACACCTCCTGCGGCGTGCTCATGTACACCAAGAACGGCAAGCTGGAGAAGATCGAGGGCGACCCGCTCGATCCCTGCGCCAACGGCCGTCTGTGCATGCGCTGCCTCAACCTTGAGGAGGGCGTGAACTACGCCGACCGGCCCAAGTGGCCCCTCAAGCGCGTTGGTGCGCGCGGCGAGAACAAGTGGGAGCGCATCAGCTGGGAGGAGGCGCTCGACACCATCGCGGAGTGGATCCGCGTCAACATCGACGAGGCCGGGTTCGGCCGCGAGTCCATCTTCGTGAACCACGGCACCGGGCGCAACATCTCCTCCTGGGTGCCGTTCCTCGGCGGCGCGTGCCTCGGCACGCCCAACATCGGCGCCATCGGGTCGTCGGGCTACTCCTGCTACCTGCCGCGCACCTGCGGCACGGCGGCCTCCATCGGCGACTTCCCCATCGTAGACGCCTCCGAGGGCCACGCCGACCGCTACGCCAACCCCGAGTGGGTGCGTCCTGACGTGGTGGTCATCTGGGGCTGCGAGCCGCTCAAGTCCAATGCCGACGGCTACCTGGGCCACTGGCTGGTGGCCTGCATGCAGCAGGGGACCCAGTTCATCTCCATCGACCCGCAGCTCACCTGGTGGGGCGCGCACGCGGCCTACTGGCTGCCGCTGCGCCCGGCCACGGACATGGCCATCGCGCTTGCCTGGCTCCACGTCATCATGTACGAGGAGCTGGAGGACCGCGAGTTCGTCGATCTGTGGTGCGCTTACTATGACGAGCTCAAGGCCTACGTGGAGCCCTTCACGCCCGAGTGGGCCGGCAAGATCTGCGAGCTCGACCCCGAGCTCATCCGCGAGTCGGCGCGCTTCTACGCCGCCGCCGAGCGCGCGGCCATCCAGTGGGGCCTGGCCTTCGACACGCAGAACGACTCCATCCAGCTGTGCCAGACGGTCTCCAACCTCATGTCCATCACGGGCAACATCGACAAGCCGGGCACCAACCTGCTCGTGCGCAACGGCTTCGAGATCAACCCGGGCTACGCCACCGCGCAGCTCTACTGCCCGCCGGAGACCTTCGCCAAGAAGCTCACCGTGGACGTGACGCACCCCGGCTACGTCCACTTCATCGGCATGGCCGACTGCGACGCGGTCAACCACGCCTTCGAGACGGGCGAGCCCTACCCCATGAAGATGTTCTGGTCCCAGGGGGCCAACGCCATCACCTGCACGGGCAACGCCGCGCCCCGCATCTACCAGATGCTCGAGAACGTGGAGTTCTGCGTGGTGGCCGACCCGTACCTGACGCCGACGGCCGTGGCCTTCGCGGACATCTTCCTGCCGCTCAAGACCACCGCCGAGCGCGACTCCATGCGCGTGTGGTGGACCCCGCTGCGCGCCATGAAGGCCGTCAGCGAGTGGTACGAGGCCAAGTCCGACGAGGAGCTCATCGTGGCGCTTGGCAACAAGATGAACCCGGAGCTGTTCCAGAAGCGCTGGCCCACGCTCGAGGCCCTGCTCCAGGACTACCTGGACACCGGCTTCAACATCGTGGACCCGGAGACGGGCAAGTCCTACAAGTCCGCCGGCCGCTCCAAGGCGGGCATGGTGGAGGTGCCCGACGCCCATACTGACTTCTGGAAGAAGCACCACGAGGACGGCACGTGCAGCTTCCAGTCGCTCGTGGAGGACAAGTGCTGCTACGAGTACGACGACTTCTGCGCGACGTACTACAAGTACGAGAAGGGGATGCTGCGCGCCGACGGCACGCCGGGCTTCGCCACGCCGTCGGGCCGCATCGAGCTCGTGCCCTTCGCCACCTTCGGCGCCTGGGGCATCGACCCGTGGCCCAAGCACCACGAGTCCATCCACTCCGTCAAGTGGCTCGAGGATCCGGAGTTCCGCGCCGAGTACCCGTTCATCTGCGTGAACGGAAGCCGCTCCTACGAGTTCTTCCACTCCGAGAACCGCCAGCAGGCCACCATGCGCGAGTTCCACCCCGACCCCATCGTCAAGGTGAGCGCCCAGACCGCCGAGGAGTACGACATCCACGAGGGCGACTGGATCTGGCTGGAGAACTCCGAGGGCCGCTGCCGCCAGAAGGCGCACATCGACCCGACGCTCAACCCCAACTACGTCTACGCCGAGCACGGCTGGTGGTACCCCGAGCAGGAGCCCGCGTTCCCCAACCTCTTCGGCATGTGGGACGTGAACATCAACAACCTGACGGCCTCCTACGAGACGGGCCCCGGCGGCATCGGCTGCCCGTTCAAGAGCATCGTCTGCAAGATCTACAAGTGCGCGCCCGACAACATGGCGCCTACCCCGGGCGAGGTGGTCACGCAGCAGGGCGGCTTCCGCAATGACTACGTGGCCGGCGAGCCCTATGCCTACGGCCAGGAGGACTCCTGGCAGGAGCGCATGAAGCGGGGCGCCGAGGCTTAAACAGCGTGTGCCACGGGAGGGCGCCGGCGTAAAACCGTCGGCGTCCTCCCAGGTCAGAGCCTAGGCTAATCCCTCGTTTCCTACGCCCGATCACCCGCGCCGCCCAATTTTCCCAAGGATAGGAACCCTCGCCCCATGCGGTTTCCCCCGAATCCGAACAGAATGCGGGCAACCCGCGCGAGGGCGTGGGTGCGAAAGGTTGGGGGAGAGCGAGGGACCGAAGGGGGGAAGCCGACGACTCGTTCTCATGCTCGTTTCGCAACATAAGAGGAAAGGTAAAGAAATGGCTGAAGAAAAGAAGGGGTTCCATCGCGCCTGGCTGGTCTTCATCGGCGTCTGCATGATGATGGCTGGCGGCATGGGCCTCGTGCTCAACGTGATGGGCAACTATTTCGCGCCGATGGCCATGGCCTTCGGTCTGGTCACTCCCGACGGCAAGCCCGATGTGACCCAGGTGACCCTGCTCATGACCGTGTATTCGTACGTCATGCTTGTCTGGCTGCCGTTCTGCGGCCGTCTGTTCGACAAGGTTGACGCACGGATTCTGTTCGGCGTCAGCGGCTGCCTGATCGTCGTCGGCTGCCTGCTGTTCAACGTCTGGACCGAGGTGTGGCAGATCTACATCTCCGGCGCCCTGTTCGGCCTGGCCGGTCCTGCCATCTTCCTGGTGGGCCCCTCCGTGCTGATCAACAACTGGTTCGCCCCCAAGCAGGCGGGCAAGTTCCTCGGCATCGCGTCCGCCTTCACCGGCGTGGGCACCTTCGTGTGGTCCCCGGTGTTCGCCGGCCTCGTCAAGGCTGAGGGCTACAAGTTCGGCTTCACCGTCGAGGCCGTCATCGCCGCCGTGCTCATTCTCATCCCCGCGTTCTTCTTCTTCCGCACGCGTCCCGAGGACGTGGGCCTGCAGCCGTGGGGCATCGAGAAGGAGACCGCCGAGGGCGAGAAGCCCAAGGCCGTCGGCGTCAGCGGCAAGTTCGCCCTGGGCACCATCGCCTTCTGGGCCATCCTCATCGGTGCCGGCCTGATCTCCCTGGGCGGCGGCTACAAGTCCCTCATGCCCACCGCCGTGCAGTCCGTGGGCGGCCCTGAGCTGGCCATGCTCGGTGCGACGATGATCTCCGCCGCCGCTGTCGGCAACATCCTCGGCAAGATCACCCTGGGCACCCTGGCCGACAAGATCGGCATCAAGAACGCCATGGTCGGCTTCGCCGTCGTGTCCGCCATCGGCTTCGCGCTCATGGTGGCCTTCATGGGCGACAACATGGTTCCGATGATCGTCGCCGGCTTCTGCATCGGCACCGGCGACGCCATGATGTCCGTCGGCCTGCCGCTCATCACCCGTGCCTGCTACGGCGATCGCCGCTACGGTGAGATCTACTCCTACATGAACATGCCCATCGCCCTGCTGGGCGGCCTCGGCGCCACCTTCGTGGCCCTGGTGGCCAGCTTCACCGGCGGCTTCCAGGCTGCCTACGGCTGCGGCATCGTGTTCGAGGCCATCATCGCGGCGTGCATGATCATCGCCGTGGTGACCGCCAAGAAGTTCCGCGACAAGTGGACCGCCGAGGGAGAGCCCGAGAAGTCTCGCGGCTAGCCTTCGCTGAACGTGCGGCGCCGTAAGGCGCCGCACGGGTTTTATACCCCGGTTTGAGTATATATGTTGGAGTCGCGGGAGCGCAACGCGCGATAGGCAGGTGCACA
>CANSQW010000009.1 GCA_947649215.1 uncultured bacterium
GCGCAACGCCACGACACAGCGAAGGGCCCCGCGGGATCCGATCCCGCGGGGCCCTCGTGCGTCAGGAGGGAGGGGGAGCCAGCCGACCGCCCGCCAGCTGCCAGCCCGACCGCCGCCAGCCGACCGCCCGCCAGCTGCCAGCCCGACCGCCCGGCCTCCGCCAGCCCAGCTGCCAGCCGGGCTGGCGGATGCCCGAGCCCACCTTGAGCGCGCCGGCCACGATGGAGCGGCTGGCCAGGTAGGTCATCAGCAGGTAGCCGCCGTAGACCACCAGAACCAGGCTCGCGGCCATCATGATGGGGCCGAAGGTGGACGTGCCGATGGCGTCGAACAGCGAGTCGCTCAGCACGCTGACGGCGCAGATCGAATGGCACATCGCCAGCCCCAGGGGCACCAGGAAGTACACGAGCACCTGGGTGAGGAGCGAGCGGTTGATCATGCGCTGGTCGCAGCCGAGCTTCCACAGCGTGCGGTAGCGCGGGCTGGAGTCAGAGGCCTGGGACAGCTGCTGGATGGCCAGGATGGCCGCCGTGGACACCAGGAACACGAAACCGATGTAGAGCGCCAGGTAGGTGATCATGAGGCGCAGGCCGCCCGACTGGGCCACCATGGCATCGGCGGTGATGATGCGGGTCACCGGCCACAGCAGGCTGGCCCACGCATCCTGGGATCTGGCAGGTCCCTTCTCGAAGCCTCCCAGGTCGCGCGGCTGCAGGGCAGCCACGATGGCGCTGAGGGCCTCGTCGTTCTGGGCGTCGGTGAGCCCGTTGTCGGCATACTGGATGTTGAGGGTCTGCGTCTCGGGGATGAGCCCCTCGGCCCACAGGTCGTCGATGACGGCGTCGGGCACGATGAGCGTCATGGCCACGGCGCTCATGGCGTTGTCCTCCAGCTGGGTGTCGTAGACCGGGCCGGTCACGGTGAGCGCGCGGCCCGCCGCCTCGATGGTGGGCTCGGCCTTCACCGTGGCCGCTGCTAGGGGAGCCACCATCTCGATGTTGCTGGCCAGGCCGCAGGTCCCCTCGGCCAGCTCCACGGGGGCCAGGCCCTGCAGGACGCGGGCGCCGTTGAAGTCGCTGAGCGATATGACGCCGACGCTTGCCTCGCGCACCTTGCCCAGGTCGTTGACGCGCAGGTCGGCGCCGCCCGCGCCCGCCTCGGCCGCGTCGATGAGGGGGCTGTAGGTCAGGTTGGGCAGCGCGAACGTGGTGATCTGGGACGACGCTGCCACCGTGGCGTCCCACTGCTCAGGCGCGGCGTCGCGCAGGGCGGCGGCCATGTCCCAGCCGTAGGCCTCGGCCTGGGCCAGGCGCTCGGGCGCCCCGGCGGCCATCTCCTTGATGCGGTCGTGAGGATCGTCCGACGACGAGGCGACCGACCCGTCGGGGCCGTACCACACGGCCGACGTCAGCGACGCGCTGTAGGGATTCGCCCGCTCGGTGCCGCCGACGAACACGTCCACCATGCCCATGCCGCTGGAGAACACGGTGATGGAGAAGAACAGCAGCACGCACACGGCCCACAGCGACAGGAACGCCGTGTTCACCTTGCTGGCCACCTGGCGCACGGTGAACACGGTCAGCCCGCGCAGGTACACGCCGCGCAGCCGCGTGAGCACCGCGATGGCGAACCCGGCCAGCGACCAGAAGAACATGAGCGTGCCCACCAGCATGGCCACGGTGGCGTAGGCGAACCGGGGGTCGTCGAGCATGACCAGCCCGCTCTCGATCAGCTGCTGGTAGGCGAAGGCCAGCACGGCGAGGGAGGCGACGAACACCAGCAGGCATACCCACGGGTTGCGCACGCCGCCGCGCTCGCTCTTCGCATCGGCGCGCAGCAGGTCGATGAGCTTGCAGCGGCTGACGGTGAGCGTGTTGAACAGGGCCACCACCACGTAGATGGCGGCGAAGCAGCCGAGCGTGGTCATGAAGGCGTCCGACGAGAACACGAACTGGTAGTTCGTCATGGTGGTGCCGAACAGCGCCGCGGTCAGAAACGACAGCCCCTGGGACAGCAGCACGCCGAAGACCAGGCCCGCGGCCAGGGAGATGAGGCCCACCAGCACCGTCTCGCATAGCACGATGCGCGAGACGTGCCCCGGCGTCATGCCCAGCACCAGGTAGGTGCCGAACTCCCGCTTGCGGCGGCGGATGAGGAACTGGTTCGCGTAGAGGATGAGGAAGCCCAGCACGCAGGCCACCACCACCGAGAACATGCCAAGCAGCTGCGTGGTCGTCTCGAACTGGGCGCCTGACGCCGTGTTCTCCAGGTCGAAGAGGACCTGCTGGCTGCCGATGGAGTTGAACGCGTAGAACACCGCCACGCCGAATAGCAGCGTGATGAAGTAGATGGCGTAGTCGCGGACGGACCGGCGGATGTTGCGCAGGGCGAGCTTAAGCGACATGGCCGGCCTCGCCTCCCAGGAACGACACGACCTCCATGATGCGGGCGAAGAACTCATCGCGGCTCGCGTCGCCCCGGCGCAGCTCGTTGAACACGACGCCGTCCTTGATGAACAGCACGCGGTTGGTGAACGAGGCGGCGAAGGCGTCGTGGGTGACCATCATGATGGTGGCGCCCAGCTGCCGGTTCATCATCTCCAGCATCTCCAGCATGACGGCGGCGCTGCGGGAGTCCAGCGCGCCGGTGGGCTCGTCGGCCAGGATGAGCTTGGGATCGCTCACCATGGCGCGCGCCGCGGCCACGCGCTGCTTCTGGCCGCCGGACATCTGGTAGGGGTACTTCTTGAGCACCCCCTCCACCCCCAGCGTGCGGGCCATGTTCTCCACCAGCTCGGGGATGCGCGCGGGGCTCACGCGCTTGATGGTGAGGGCCAGGGCGATGTTCTCGTAGCCGTTGAGCGTGTCGAGCAGGTTTGAGTCCTGGAAGATGAAGCCCAGCTCATCGCGGCGGAACTTCGCCAGCTGGCGCTTGGACATGGTGGTGATGTCGGTGCCGCCCACCAGGATGTGGCCGCTCGTCACCGCGTCGATGGTGGAGATGCAGTTGAGCAGCGTGGTCTTGCCGGAGCCCGACGGCCCCATGATGCCCACGAACTCACCGGCCTCCACGTCGAAGCTGACGCCGGCCAGGGCATGGGTGACGGAGTCGCGGCTGCCGAAGACCTTCTCGATCTGGCGGACGCTCAGGATGGGCTGCGATGCGTGGGCCCCGTAGGGGACGGCGCCGCCGGAGGCGTACGTGGCGGCGGACGGGGTTGCGTAGACTTCGGTCATGGTTCCTCCTGCGTTTTCTCTGCGAAGCTTACGGTATCCCATGATGGCGCGCGCCTGCCGTGCCTGCCATCGAAGCCGCTTACGCCTGCCTTACGAGTTTGTCAGGTTGCCGGTGCTCACCAGGTCAGCGCCAAGGGCCGACGGGGGGGGGTGTCACCGCCCGCCGTCGGTCGTGGGGGAAGGAGAGCAGCACGCGGGTGCCCACGCCTTCCTCGCTGGCCAGCCCCACGCCGAGTCCCATGCGCTCGCACATGAGCGCCACCAGGTACAACCCCATGCCCGTGGCGCTGCCCTGGCTGCGTCCGTTGGCGCCGGTGAACCCGCGGTCGAACACGCGCGGCACGTCGGCGGCGGGAATGCCGCATCCGTCGTCGCGCACCTCGAGCATCGTGCACTCGCGCGGGGTGCCCGCCTCCTCCACCCGGGTGGAAAACGTGATCGTCCGCGCGCCGTACTTGGCCGCGTTCACCACCACCTGCCCAAGGACGAACACGAGCCAGGGCTCGTCGGCCAGCACGCGCGTGTCCTCCGGCACGTCGATGACGGGAGCCACCGAGCGCTCGATGAGGAAGCGGGCGTTCTTCTTGCACGCCTCGCGCACGGCGCCGGCCAGGCGCACCTCGCGGATGGCGTAGTCGTTGGCCAGCGACGAGGAGCGCGCGTAGTAGAGCGCCTGCTCCACCTGGGCGTCGATGCGCTCCAGCTCGCGCGTGAGCTTGGCGCCCTGGGCATCGTGCATGCTCGCGAGCATGAGCTTGGCCGCGGCGATGGGCGTCTTGATCTCGTGGATCCACAGCTCCACGTATTCGCGGTAGTTCTGGGCGTCAACCTGGGCGGCGCTCACCTCGTTGTTGGAGAGGCGGGCCAGCGCCGCCCCCGCCTGGTAGGCGATGCGGCCCTCCAGGAAGTCCGGCTCGTCGATGAGCGCGGGGAAGTGGCTTGCGCTGCCGAGCTCGGCGACGAGGTCCGAGGCCTCCCGGTAGAACCGCGCGCGACGGCTGTAGTCCAGGGTCAAGGCGATGGCGGCGCACAGGGCCACGAAGCCGGCGATGGTGAGCGCCCCGGGCAGGCTCACCCCCAGGGCCGGCAGCATGCAGATGACGCCTGCCACGCAGAAGGCCGTGATGCCGAGGGTGATCGCGCGGTCGCGCAGGTAGGCGCCGGGGCCGAAGTGCTCCGGGGCGTCGGGGCGGCCGGGCTTCTCCTCGTCGTCGCGCCAGCCCAGAAGGCTCATACCAGGTACCCCTGGCCTCGGCGCGTGGTCAGGAAGTCCTCGGGCACGCCGAGCGACCCGAGCGTCTTGCGCAGGCGGTTCACGTTGACGGTGAGGGTGTTGTCGTCGATGAACGCATCAGACTCCCACAGCTCGCACATGATCTCCTGCCGGCTGATGACGAGCCCCGGGTTGCGCATGAGGATGTGGAGTATCCGCAGCTCGTTGCGGGTGAGTTCGGTGGATCGTCCGCCGAAGGACACGGTGCCCGCCCCTACGTTCAGCAGCACGCCGGCGTGCTCGATGGTCAGCTCGTCGCGCCCGCTTGAGCTGCGGCGGATGACCGACTGGATGCGTGCGATGAGCACGGCGGGGGAGTAGGGCTTGGTCACATAGTCGTCGGCGCCCAGGTTCATGCCCATGACCTCGTCGAACTCGCTTTCAGACGACGTGAGCATGATGATGGGCACGTCGCTTGCGGCGCGGATGTCACGGCAGATGCTATGCCCGTCGGTGCCGGGGAGCTTGAGGTCGAGCACCACGCAGTCGGGCCGTGCGGCCAGGGCGTCGGCCGCAGCCGTGCCGAAGGTGGCGCAGCACGCCACCGAGAATCCCTGAAGCTCGAGCAGGTGCGCCAGCTCCGTGCGCAGCGCCTCGTCGTCCTCGATGATGTAGATGCGGCTCACCGATCCTCCTCCCGCGAAAGAACGCCTCCTATTCTACCGCTCCGCCTCTCCGCAGCGGGAAACCTTACGTGAAAGTAAGCGCCAGGACGGGGAGCGCGCTGAAGAAACCTTTAAGGTTAGTTGCGCGCTTGGCAAAGACTATTACTATGGTTCCCGAACTTTTTCCGAGGAAAGGACTTGGGGATGAGAGAGCTTCCCGCCAATCAGCTGGATCCGCGCATCAAGAACGTGTGGCGCATCAACGATGCCATCTGGATCGTCATTGTGTTCCTGTGCTCCTTTGCGCCCTTCGCCCTCATGGCGCTGGCAGATCCGGAGCCCTGGATGTTCACGGTGCTGGTGGGGGAGGGCATCGCGTTCGCGGCGCTGCTCATCCTGTTCGTGGTGGTGCTGCCGCCCATCCGCTACCTTCGCTGGCGCTACGAGCTGTCGCCTGAGTACCTGGACATCGCCCGGGGCATCGTCTGGCGCAAGCGCTTCGTCATCCCGTTCATTCGCGTGCAGAACACCGACACCAAGCAGGGCCCGGTCATGCGCGCCTTCGGGCTGTCGAGCGTGACCGTCTCCACGGCTGCCGGCGCCCACGAGATCCCCGGCCTTGACGCCGCCGCGGCCGATGCGCTGCGCGACCGCGCCGCCGAGCTCGCCCGCCTGGCTCGGGAGGACGTGTGATGACCGACCCCCAGAACTCCTCCCGCCCCTTCCCGCGAAGCGCTTCCGCCTCGCAGCCCGCTGCCGGCGGCATCCCTCCGGAGGCTGTCGCGCAGCCCGTCCCGCCGGCCGTCCCCGCCGCCTCTGGGCCGGTTGCGCAGCCGGCGGCGGGCGAGCGCCAGCACGTCCACCACAGCTACATCTGGCTCGGCAGCCTGCGCGCCGGCGCAGCTGCGCTGTTCGCCGTTGCCATCGCGGCGTTCTCCTCCATCGCGAGCGCCATCTCCAGCATCCAGCGCGCGATGGCCGGCATGGACGCCGGCTTCGGCCTGTTCGTTGCCATCGTCATCGTGGCGCTTCTCGTCATCGTGGCCCTGGGCATCCTCTTCGCCGTGCACGCCATCTCCTACAAGCACCTGTGGTACCAGCTGGGCTCCGAGGAGTTCAACCTGTTCAGCGGCGTGTTCTCGAAGAAGCGCGTGCACGTGCCCTATCAGCGCATCCAGTCGGTCGACCAGAAGGCGACGCTGCTCCAGCGCCTCTTCGGCGTGTGCACCGTGTCCATCGACACTGCGGGCGGTGCCAACAACAAGGCCGTCATCGTGCCCTACCTGGCCAAGCAGCAGGCGGAGACCCTGCGCACCCAGCTGTTCGCCCGCAAGCAGTGGCTGGCCGCCGGCAACGACCCGGCTGCCTTCCCCGCCGTCGTGGGCGCCGCGCCCGTGCAGCCCGCCGCGGCCCCCAGTCTCGCGGCGGTCGCCCCCACAGCTCCCGGGTCCTCGGCCGGCAACGTGCTCGACGTAGCCACCGGGGTGTGGGACGAGGTGGGCGGCGTGTTCGCCGGCGCGGCCGTGGACACCGGCCGCGTCTCCTACGAGTACGGCCTCACCAACAAGGAGCTGCTGCTGACGGGCTTCTCCAACAACACCGCCTTCGTGGTGGTCATCATCGCCATCCTCGGCGCCGTCGGCCAGTTCGCCGACATCCTCTTCGACCTCATCCCCGGCTCGGGCGACGCGGCGGTCGACGCCGTGGTCTCGGCGGCCTCGGGCCCGGCGGCCGGCGGCTTGGCGGCGGTGCTCTTCGCCGCGTTCATCGGCGGCTCGCTCGTGCTGTGGCTGCTGTCGGCGCTTGCGTCGTGCCTGTCCTACGGCGGCTTCCGCGCCCGTCGCCGCGATGACCGCATCGAGGTGGAGCGCGGCCTGCTCCAGCACCAGTTCCAGGGCGTGGGCATCGACCGCGTGCAGTCCGTCATCGTCAAGCAGGGCTTCGTGCGGCGCCTGCTCGGCTGCTGCGAGGTGTCCCTCGGCAAGATCGACGCCGCGTCTGAGGGCGACGAGTCCAAGGGGACGGCCAGCCAGGGCGTCCTGGTCATCCACCCCTTCGTGAAGGCGAGCCGCGTGCCGGAGATCCTGGCTGGCCTCGTCCCGGAGTTCGCCGACCTGCCCACCGAGCCGCGCCGCGTGGCGCCGGTGGCCCTGCGCCGCGGGCTCATTCGCCGCTGCCTGTGGCAGGGCGAAGGCTTCTGGCTGGCCGTGGCGGTGCTCATCTGCCAGGTGGGGCTGCACCTGCTGGTCGCCGCGGAGCCGTCCGAGGCCTGGGCGCTGCCCTACCTGGACGGCGGCGCGCTCGTGGGCTACCTGTTCGCGCTCGTGCTGCTCGTCGTGGACGTGGTGGGCGCCGTACTGTGGTACCGCGAGTCGAGCTTCGCGGTGAACGACCGCTTCATGCAGGTGTCCAACGGCGGCATCTCGCGTGAGACGGTCAGCTTCCCGCGTCAGAAGATCCAGTTCGGCTACGCCAAGACCAATCCCTTCCAGCGCCTGGCCCACACCGCCACCCTCTCCGCCCGCACCGCCGCGGGCGTGGGCGGCACCACCATTCGCCTGATCGACGTGGGGGAGGAAGACGCTCGTGCGTGGCTCGCGTGGCTCAAGCCGAGGGGAAATGTGCTACAGTAGCTCCCATGAGCAAACGATCCTCATCAGACGAAGCGGGCGGCCGAAGTAGCCGCTCGTCCCGGGGCTACCTCGCGGTGGCTCCCTCGGCCGCCTCGGGAGCAGCCTCGGCCGCAGCTCCCTCGGCCGGCCGGCGCTCGCGGCGCAGCGCACGCGAGTACTCCCTGGGCGAGGAGATAGCCAACGCCGTCACCCACGGCATCGGCGCCTGCCTGGCCGTCGCCGCGCTCGTGGTGCTCATCGTGAAGTCGGTCGTGGACGGCGGCGGCGTGCTCCTGTTCTCCGCGCTGGTCTACGGCATCTCCCTCCTGCTCGAGTACCTCATGTCGACCCTCTATCACGCCCTTGCCCACGAGGGCGCCAAGCGCGTGTTCAAGGTGCTCGACCACAGCTGCATCTACCTGCTCATCGCCGGCTCCTATACGCCGTACTGCCTGGTCACCCTCGGTGCGTCCGGCGGCGTGTGGCTGGCGGCGTTCGTGTGGGCCACCGCCGTGGCCGGCGTTGCCTGCGAGGCGTTCTGGACGTTCAGGCCGCGCTGGGTCTCGGCCGTGCTCTACGTGCTCTTGGGCTGGAGCGTCGCGTTCTTCATCCCGCAGCTCTGGGAGCTTCTGCCCGCGCCGGGCTTCTGGCTGCTGGCTGCGGGCGGCATCAGCTACACGGTGGGCGCCGTCTTCTACGTGCTGAAGAAGGTTCCCTACATGCACTCCGTCTTCCACGTGTTCGTGCTGGCGGGCAGCGTGCTGCAGTTCCTCTCCATCATTCTGTTTGTGATCTAGAGAAGGCGACCATGGACAAAGAACACTCATCCGAGAAGGCTCCCGAGAAGAAGGGCTTCTTCGACTTCTTCAGCGTGGGGCGCCATCAGCCCGTGTCCGAGGAGGAGATCAAGGACATGGTGGCCGGCGCCGGCGAGCTGCTTGATGACGAGAAGCGGATGATCCACGACATCCTCGACCTGCGCGACCTCACGGCGCGCGAGATCATGAAGCCGCGGGTGGACATGATCCTGGTGGAGGACACCGAGACGGGACGCGCCGCCCTCGAGCGCATGCGCGGCACCGGCTACTCGCGCCTTCCGGTGTACCACGACGACATGGACGCCATCGTGGGCATCGTGCACTACAAAGACCTCATCGGCCCGCTCATGGACGGCCGCGTGGACGATCCGGTGACCAAGTTCATGTACGAGCCCATGTTCGTGCCCGAGACGAAGGACGTCATTCCCCTGCTCTCCGAGATGCAGGAGCAGCGCCAGCAGATGGCGATCGTCGTGGACGAGTACGGGGGGACCGACGGCCTCATCACGGTGGAGGACATCGTGGAGGAGATCGTCGGCGAGATCATCGACGAGACCGACCGCGACCGCGAGCCGGTGACGCTGCTCAGCCCCGGCTGCTGGCGTGCCGATGGCGGCCTGCCCGTGGACGACGCCCTGGAGCTGGGCTGGCCGGTGGCCGAGTCCGACGACTACGAGACTATCGCCGGCTGGCTCATGGACACCCTCGACTTCGTTCCCAAGACCGGTGACGAGTTCGAGGTGGACGGGTTCTCCTTCAAGATAGAGAAGATGCGCCGCTCGCGCATCTCCACCATCCGCGTCACGCGCTTATAGCGAAAAAGTTGTGGAGACGCCCCCAGGGAGGCCGGAAAACGCATCGCTCTCACCTGCGGAACCTTAGCCGTTCACCTTTGTCAAGCGAACAAACCATGAATCGTTGCCATTAGGTTTTGGCACTAAGGGCCCTGCTACGGTAAAATACGGCTACTAACAAATGCATATCGAGCCATTCGGCAGCATACCCACACCCAACCTAACACGCTGTCACCGCCCCCGGGCGGTTGGTCGTGTGCGCTTCGTGAAAGGTTGGCCAGGCAGATGGTCGCAAGACGGAAGAGTGCGGGAAGGGGCTTCGTCGGCGTGTTCGCCGCGGTGGCCTGCGCCTCGCTGTTCGTCGCCGGCTGCTTCGGCTTCGGCATCGCATCCGCCGGCGGCGCCGGCGCGGACGCCGCCGGCTTCGGCCTGGGCGGTACGAGCGATGCGGTCATCCTTCAGGTGAACGACTCCCCGGCCGAGGTCGCCGCGCCCGCCATCCAGGAGGAGCGGGCCATAGAGGCCACCGCCCAGCGCGACGTCTCCCAGGGCTACCAGGAGATCGCCGCCGAGGAGGAGGCTGCCCGCATCGCCGCCGAGCAGGAGCGCATCGCCAAGGAAAAGGCCTGTATCCAGCAGGTGGCAGATGCCAAGTCCGCCTACCTTGCCAAGTACGGCAGCCTGCCCGTCTCCAACGTCGACTTCAGCATCGGGCGCGAGGCCTTCGTCGCCGAGTGGACCGTTCGCATCAATGACTACCTCGAGGGCTTCCCCCTGGCCGGCCACGGCGAGACCTTTGCCATCGCGGCCTGGGAGAACGGCGTGGATCCGCGCTGGTCGCCCGCCATCTCCAACACCGAGAGCACCCGCGGGTCGGTGTGCTTCAGCCCGCACAACGCCTGGGGCTGGGGCCAGTCCGCCTGGCCCAACTGGGACACGGCCATCCGCGCCCACGTGAAGGGCCTGGCCGATGTTTACGGCTACACCATCAGCTACGCCAACGCCATGAAGTACTGCCCGCCGAACTACGACAACTGGTATCGCGACACCCTGAACGAGATGGCCAAGATCTAGGCGGTCGGCAGGACGGGATATATACTGAGGGGGCTCGGGTTATCCCGGGCTCTTTTTTCGTAGAAGGAGGTCAGATTGAGCAACGTCATCGTCATCGGATGCGGGCGCGTGGGATCGCAGCTGGCCAACATGCTGTCGGACAACGGCAGCAACGTGTGCGTGATCGATCGCTCGGCCGACGCCTTCGCCAACCTGGGACGCAACTTCAACGGCTCCACCATCCAAGGCGTGGGCTTCGACGAGGACGTGCTCGTGCGCGCCGGCGTGGAGGAGTGCGACGTTTTGGCTGCCGTCACGCAGTTCGACAACGCCAACCTCATGTGCGCCGAGGTGGCCAGCCGGCTTTATGACGTGCCCCACGTCATCGCCCGCCTCTACAATCCCGACCATGAGCGCGCCTACATGCAGCTGGGCATCGACTACGTCTGCGGCACGTCGCTGGTGGCCGAGGACGTGTTCAGCAAGATCGTCTCGGGCCACGGCGCCCACATCGAGACGTTCGGCGAGTTCGAGGTGCTGCGCTTCTCGCTCGACCTCTCCTGGCGCGAGAACCAGAAGACCATCCGCGTCTCTGAGATGGAGCGCGACCACGAGGTGCGCATCGTCGCCTTCGAGCGGGCTGACGGCTCGGCGTCGTCCATCCCCACGAGCGACTCCGTCCTCTACAACGGCGACACGGTGCTGGCCTGCGTTCACCACGACCTCATCGGCGCGTTCAGCAAGTACATCCAGGATTAGGGGACGATCATGTACATCGTTATCGCAGGGGGCGGAAAGATCGGGTCGTACCTGGCGGGCGTGCTGCTGGCCAGCGGCAACGAGGTGGCCGTCATCGAAGAGACTCTGGCTACGGCTGACCGCCTGTCGGTGCAGCTGGAGGGCCGCTACCTCGTCATCCACGGCGATGGCTGCGACTCGCGCTACCAGGAGGACGCGGGCATCCGCCAGGCTGACGTGTTCGTGGCCACCACCGGCCAGGACGACGACAACCTCGTGTCGTGCGAGATTGCCCAGCGCGTGTTCAACGTGCCGCGCTGCATCGCCCGCGTGAACAACCCCAAGAACCTGCGCATCTTCCGCGAGGTGGGCATCGAGTGCGTGTCGTCCACCACGCTCATCGCCAACCTCATCGAGGAGGAGGCCCTGCTCGGCTCGGTGAGCATCGTGTCGTCGCTGACGCATGGCAACGTGGCCCTGACCGAGGTGGTGGTGCCGCGCATGAGGCACCACTCCAACGAGGCTGGCATCGTCATCGACTCCATCCCCATGCCCGAGGGGTCGCTCATCGCCGCGGTCGCCACCAAGGATGACGTGGAGGTGGCGAGCGAGGGGCTCGTGCTCTATCCGGGCGACAAGGCCATCGTGGTGGCCGACAACGACGTCCTCGACGACGTGCGCGCCATGTTCCGCGCGCTCTGACGTGGTACGCTTTTCGCAGAGACTGGCAAGGGGTTCGCAAGAGAAGGGATGTGCCTCCGCATGATCAACCGCTACACCCGCCCGGAGATGGGCCGCATCTGGGAGCTTCAGAACAAGTTCGCCATCTGGAAGGAGATCGAGGTGCTGGCCTGCGAGGCGCAGGCCGAGCTGGGCCAGGCGGGCATCACGCGCGAGGAGGCGCAGTGGATCCGCGACCACGCCGACTTCACCGTGGAGGAGATCGACGAGATCGAGAAGGTGACCAACCACGACGTCATCGCCTTCACCACGTGCATGGCCAACTACATCGACGCCGACATTCCCGAAGGCGGCGACAAGCCGAGCCGCTGGGTGCACTACGGCATGACCTCCTCCGACCTGGGCGACACGGCCCTGTCCTACCAGATCACCCAGGCCTGCGACATCATCATCGAGGACATCAAGCGCCTCGGCGAGACCTGCAAGCGCCGCGCCTTCGAGTTCCAGAACACCCTGTGCGTGGGCCGCACCCACGGCATCCACGCCGAGCCCATGACCTTCGGCATGAAGTTCGGCAGCTGGGCCTGGGCCTTGAAGCGCGCCCTCACCCGCATGGAGGAGGCCCGCGCCGTGGCCGCCACCGGTGCCATCTCCGGCGCCGTGGGCACCTATTCCTCCATCGACCCCTACGTGGAAACCTACGTCTGCGAGAAGCTGGGCCTCACCCCCGACCCGCTGTCCACCCAGGTACTGGCCCGCGACCGCCACGCCCAGGTGATGGCCGCGCTCGCGGTGACCGCTTCCACCTTGGAATCCATCGCCATGCAGGTGCGCCTGCTGCAGCAGTCCGACGTCATCGAGGCGGAAGAGCCCTTCACCAAGGGCCAGAAGGGCTCCAGTGCCATGCCCCACAAGCGCAACCCCATCACGGCCGAGCGCGTGTGCGGCCTGGCCCGCGTGGTGAAGGCGAACGCCCAGGTGGCCTTCGACAACGTGGCCCTGTGGTTCGAGCGCGACATCTCCCATTCCGGCGCCGAGCGCGTGGTTTTGGCCGACAGCTTCACGGCCCTGGACTACATGTTCGCGAAGATGCAGTGGATGCTCGACGGTCTGCAGACCTACCCGGCCAAGATGGAGCACAACCTGTGGCGCACCAAGGGCCTCATCTTCAGCTCGAAGGTGCTGCTGGCTCTGGTGGATGCCGGCATCACCCGCGAGGACGCCTACGTCATCGTGCAGCGCAACGCCATGAAGGTGTGGGAGGACATCCAGAACGCCGTGGACGGCCCCACCTACCGCGAGCGCCTGGAGGCCGACCCCGAGGCCGCCGCGCTCCTGCCCGCCGCCAAGCTCGACAAGATCTTCGACCCCTGGGACTTCCTCACCCGCAAAGACGTCGTCTTCGACCGCCTGGAGGGACTGGAGTTCTAGGACGCTCCGCGCGTCACGGGGCCGGCCGAGTGCCGGCCCCTTTTTTCGTTTCGGCTGCGTTTTGCGCGCGGGATGCGGGTCGATGCCGGGTGCGGGGGGGGGTGCTGCGTGGAATCGAGCGCAAAATGGCCAAAAAGCGCGTTTTGACGACAGCCAAGGTGCCCCGCAGTCCCAGGCAAGCGGCTGTCACCCCTAAAACCCCAGGTCGCGA
Source organism: uncultured bacterium (assembly GCA_947649215.1). GTDB lineage: Bacteria > Actinomycetota > Coriobacteriia > Coriobacteriales > Eggerthellaceae > Enterorhabdus. The sequence goes on from CANSQW010000009.1 coordinate 13,453, forward strand.
ACGGTCATCGGCTTGCCAGAGCGCAGGCGTGTCGCCGAGACGCCCGAATTCTGTCGTCAAAGCGCGCTTTTTGGCCATTTTTCTCCTGGGTTTTGCGCGAGAGGATCGGGAGCGGGCGGCGTGAGGCGTGCGCGGGCGGCGCGAGGGGAGGGCGCTCGTGCGCTGCGAGGCGGCTCTGTCCTGGTTGGGGGGGCGGGGAGGGGGCATCCCTGTCATCGGCACCTCCCCGAGCCGGGATGCGCCCATGGGGGCTTGGCGGCGACGTGCTCGCCGGGCCATCCGCTGCCACGCTTCGTTTTAGGGGGGCTTCTCGCGTTCGGTTGCCGAGCCGAGGTTGACGGAGTGCCGGCTGCTCTGCTTGCCGTGGCATTTTGTGGCCAAAAGTGACGCGCTTTACGCTGGATCAGAGCTTGGCTGCGATTTCGCTTTCGAATAATCCCAGGTCAGGTGTGGGGGAGATCGTTCCCAGTTGCTTGCCGCGATGCGATAGCTGCGTAAAGCATGGCAAGAATGGCCAGAAATCCTGTTTCGACTGCGCTATTCCTCCCAGTCGACGAGAGCGTATCCGTCGAGGTCTTGGCGGGTGTGGAGGATGCGCCAGACGGTGAGCGTCTCGGCGCTGTGGGTGTAGAAGATGCGATACTGGCCGACCAGGTGCCAGCGGTAGGCCTCGCCTTCGAGGGAGTCGTCGAGGAAGGACCGGCCGAGCGTGGGCATCTCGCAGAGGCGGTCGACCGCATCGAGTATGGCCGCGTAGGTGTCGCGCGCCGCCTGCGGGGAGCGCAACACCTCGCCGAGGTACACGACAAGGGACTCGAGGTCGAGCGCCGCGCGCGGACGGAAGGCGGGGGTGCGCATCAAACGCCCCACTGCGCGAAGACGCGGGACATCGTGTCATCGAGCTGCTGGCGGCTTACCGTGCCGGGATGGTAGCGCGCCTCGATCTCGGCCTCGCGGAGCTTCTGCGCGTAGCGGTCGTGCTGGCGCTGGTTCTCGTAGGCCTCGCAGTCGATGACGACGAGGGACGCCTTCCCGTTCTTCGTCATGAAGATGGGCTCCTGGCTCTCGTGCGCCATGGCGCACACGTCGTTGAGGTCGGTGCGCAGGTCGCTGATCGGCCGAATCTGGGGAAGCGGAAGAGCCATGGCAACTCCTTTATGCATAAATAAGTAATAAATTTATTATAACACCAAGAAGCGTTCCTCGACGAGAAGGGGGAAGGCGTGCGTCGGGCCGACTACTCCGCCGGGCTCCAAACGCGGACGAGGCAGTGGTGCTGGGGGTCGCCCTCGAGGGGGGTGTAGTCGATGTTGGAGAAGGTGACCACGCGGCTGCCGCTGCCGGTGGAGGCCAGGTAATCGCCGTAATCGTCGGTGCCGTTCTTCACGTCCAACGTGAAGTAGCGTCGCGACTCCGGATCGATGCCGCACACGGCCTTCGTCGACTTCACCATGAACCACTTGCCGCACCAGGCGGGCGGAGCGGTGGGGGTGCGCGGAAAGCGGAACCAGGGCGCCGCGCCGTAGGCGGAGGCCCCCGCAGCGTCGAGCGTGCGCACTGGCGAGGAGTCGCCGTCGGCTTCGCTCTCGGCGGCCGGCGCCTCCACGGAGACGGCGCTGGCGGGCACGTAGGTGCCGAGGTTCTTGATGCCGTCGCCGTAGTTGTAGATGGCATCGAAGGCGAAGCTGAAGCCCGTGGGGCCGTAGGCGGCCTCAAGCGGGCGCATGGACGAGGGGAGCACCACGGCATCGGTGACCTGGGCCGTCGCGGCATCGAGGCGCGTCAGCTGGTAGTAGGTGCCGCTGGTGGCGGCGCGCGGCGTGATGACCACGCCGCCTTCCACGGCGCAGGGCGGGGTAGTCATGCGCCCGTTGGACGAGTAGACCTTCTCTGTCTGAGTGCTGCCGAAGGGCGCGCGCTTCAGAAGCGACGCCTCAGTCTTCTTGGGCCCTTCCAGGCGGGGGAGCACCTGCCACCAGGCGTAGTCGCCGGATGCGGCCAGGGTGGGCATCTCCCAGTCGGTGGTGCCCTCTTCGAGCAGCGCGGGCTGGCCGATGGAGGCGCCGTCGCTCGATGCGGAGTAGACGCGCCACAGCCCGTCGAGGATATCGGCCTCGGCCCATACCACGCCGCGGGAGCAGGCGCGCACGTCGTACACCTCAAAGCCCTCGTCTTGGCCGACGGCCTGCTTGAGCACGGTGTTCACCGTGCCGGACGAGAGCGAGAGCAGCCCTACGGTGCAGAGCGGGCGGGCCTGGTCGGTGGGCATGAGGCAGGCGGCTACGTCATCGTCGTTGGCCCAGACCAGGCTGCCGTAGGGCAGCTCCTTGGTGGTGATCAGGCGCATGACGGTATCGGGATCTTCGATCTGCTCGCAGTCTTCAGAGGTGAACACGGCGCTCTCGGGCACCTTGAGGGTGGCGAGCCCGCCGCTGCCAGACGATGCGGCCCGGGAGGCCGCATAGCCTCCTGCGCCAACGGCCGCCAGGGCCGCCAGGCCGGCGGCGCCGTAGAGGAAGTGGCGGCGGGTGAGCAGCACCTCGCGCCCGCCGGGCAGCGCGACGCGAGGGCCCTCGGC
>CANSQW010000010.1 GCA_947649215.1 uncultured bacterium
GGCGCAAGACGCGCGAGAACGACGGCATGACGCTCGTCGTGGCGGTGAACTACGGGTCGCGCCAGGAGATTCTGCGCGCCTGCGAGGGCTGCATGCGCGAAGCTGTGCTGAGGGCCGAGGAAACCGGCGAGCTGCTCATGCCCACCGAGGAGCTGTTCGAGCGTGGGCTGTACACCTGCGGCATCCCCGACCCTGACCTGCTTATCCGCACAAGCGGCGAGATGCGCATCTCCAACTTCCTGCTGTGGCAGATCGCGTACTCCGAGTTCGTGGTCACCGATGTGCTGTGGCCCGACTTCGACCGCTACGAGTTGCTGCGCTGCCTGCTCGAGTACCAGGGGCGTGACCGGCGCTTCGGGGCGGTGAAGTAGGTGGGCTCCGAGGCTGAGAGAGCGCAGGCCGCCGAACGGTCCGCAGAGCCGGATTGCGCGCCCGACGCGGCGCCGACGCCTGAGTGGCGTCGCCCCACCACCGTCGAGCAGCTCGAGGCCCAGCGACAGAGGAAGGCCGACCGTGCCGCGCGTCGCCAGAAGATGAAGCAGGCGGCGCTCGACAAGACGCCGAAGAAGCTCAAGAACCCCTCCGACATCCAAGTGCGGTTCCGCACGGGGCTCGTGTACACCGTGCTCACCGTGGTCTGCGTGCTGGCGGGCAACATCCCCATGTTGCTCATGCTCATGGCGGTGGCTGGCATCTGCGCAGGTGAGTTCTATTACATGCTGCGCTCAGACGCGAAGCTGCCGAACGAGATGCTGGGCATCGTCGCGGCGATGCTCTATCCGCCAAGCGTCTATTTCTATGGCCTCACCGGGGCGTTTCTGGTGAACCTGATGCTGCTGCTGGCGCTGCTCGTCTGGTATGTGTTCTGGACGCGCGCCCGCATCCCCGACGTCGGCATCAGCTTTTTCGGAGCGGCGTACACGGGGCTTCTGCTGTGCGGCCTGGTGGTCATCCGCCAGTCGCTGGGCAACCCGTGGGGCGGCGTGCTGGTGCTGCTGGTGTTCGTGAGCGTGTGGGCCAACGATTCGTTTGCCTACCTGATCGGCTGCAAGTTCGGCCGTCACAAGCTGGCGCCGCGCACGAGTCCTAAGAAGAGCTGGGAAGGGTTTCTCGCTGGCTTGGTGGGCTCCATGGTGTTCTGGTGCGTGATGACGCTCGTGCCCGGCGTGACCATGGGCATCCCCATGGCGCTGCTGTTCGGGCTGATCTGCGGCCTCATGTCGGTGTTGGGCGATCTGGCCGAGAGCCGCATCAAGCGCAACTCGGGCTTCAAGGACTCGGGCACCATCATGCCGGGCCACGGCGGCCTGCTCGATCGCTGTGACTCGCTGTTCCTGGCCGCCGTGACGTCGGCCATCTTGCTCGTGGCGGGAGGGTGCATTCCGTATGTCATCATGTAACGGGGACGCGCGCGTGGCAGCCGGCGCTTGCGCGCAGGACGGTGCGCGGCGGCGCGTGGTGGCGCTGGGATCCTCCGGATCCATCGGCGTCCAGACGCTGGACGTTATCGCGCAGCATGCCGACAAGCTAGAGGCCGTGGGTCTGGCGGTGTTCGGAAGCTTGGACGTGCTGGGGCGGCAGGCGCGCGAGTTAGGCGTGCGTCACCTGGCCGTGGGCGATGCGCGCCTGGCAGGCGATGCCCGTTGCGACGAGTTGGCCGCCTGGTGCGCCGAGTCGCCGCAAGGTTCCTTCGGCGTGGGGCCGCAGGCGGTGGTCGACCTGGTGCGGCTGCCCGAGGTGGACGTGGTGGTGAACGCCCTGGTGGGCGAGGCGGGCATGCGCGCGAGCTACGAGACGCTGGCTGCGGGCAAGGTGCTCGCCCTGGCCAACAAGGAGTCGCTCGTGGTGGCAGGCGACCTCATCATGCCGCTGGCCGCCGCCCTGGATGAGCGGCGGCGGGCCGCGGGGCTCGCGCCTGCCTTCGGCCCGGCCGGTGCGCTCATGCCCATCGATTCCGAGCATGGCGCCATCTACCAGTGCCTGCTGGGCGAGGAGCCGCGCGAGGTGACGAAGCTGTGGGTCACCGCGTCGGGCGGCCCGTTCCGCGGCCGTACGCGTGATGAGCTGTCCGCCATCACGCCTGCTCAGGCGCTCGCCCATCCTACGTGGAACATGGGCGCGAAGATATCCATCGACTCATCCACCCTTATGAATAAGGGGTTGGAGGTCATCGAGGCGCACCACCTTTTCGCCATGCCTTACGACAAGATCGAGGTGGTGGTGCAGCCGCAGAGCGCCATCCACTCGATGGTTGAGTTCGCCGACGGCAGCGTGAAGGCGCACCTGGGCACGACGGATATGCGCATTCCCATCCAGTTCGCGCTTTCATATCCCGCACGGTGGAGCGCTCCGGTGCAACCGCTTGACTTTCGCCTGTTGGGCACGCTTGAGTTTACCGCGCCGGATGAGGACACGTTCCGCTGCCTGCCGCTCGCCCGCCACGCTGGAGATGCGGGTGGGACGCTGCCCTGCGCGATGAACGCTGCCAACGAGGTGGCTGTGGCGGCGTTCCTGGCGGAGGAATGCTCCTATCTTGCCATCGCCGCCTGCGTGGAGGCGGTCATGGACGCACACGAGCGCGAGGGCGTGCAGGCCGTTGAGAGCCTCGAGCAGCTAGAGGCCGTCGACGCATGGGCTCGTGACGCCGCCCGCGCCTGGGTGCGCGCCAACGGCCGTTAGGCGTCGCCCTGTCGGCGCTTTCGGCCGGTTTTGCGCCAAAGTTCTCAGGCAGGGGGAGGGGCCCGGAAGCTGTGTTTCCGGACCCCTCCGCTGAGTCAGGGTCGCCGTCGCGTTTTCGCGGCTGCGGGAATCATTGCGGCGCAGGCGAGTGCTGCGATGAATGCCACGAGGGGTACGAGCGGCCCGTCCCCGGTCTTGGCGAGGGGAGCCTCCTTTCCGCCACGTGGCTCTGGGGGCGGCTCCCGGTCAGGCTCGGGCTCTTCCTCGTCGGGCGGGCTTGGCGGCCCCTCGCGGTCGGATACGGTGACGACCTGATCGAGGCAGTCGAGGTCGTACTCGGCGGCTATCAGGTCATCTTCGCAGAACAGGAAGGCGAAGGCTGCCAGGTCACGCCCCGCGAGCTCCGTGGCGTCCACATCGTAGATGAGCTGCGTCTCCAAATCGGGCCCATCGGCCGTCACGTGGGCCGCTCCGTGGGCCACGCAGGCGTCGAGCGCGGCAGCGTAGGCCTGCAGCCCCTCGGGCGCTCGCGCCTCGGGATTCGCGAAGATGTCGGCAGCGAGGAGGGGGCGCGCATCCTCCCGGTCTACGAGCAGGCCCACGAGGGAGTAGTCCTCGCCGGGCACGACGTCGCGGACGACGATGCGGTCGGCCACTGCGACTTCCTCTACGGGCGTGACGGACTTGTCGCCGTCCGCGCTGTCGCGAGCCCGCGTCATCAGGGTGCTGGGGATGACCGAGACGGTCTGGTTCTCGTCGGCACTGTCCGCATGGGACGCGATGAGGGATCCTTCTCGGTAAAGGGATTCGAAGACCACTAGATCGCGCCCGGCCAGGGCGGTGGAGTCGAAGGCGAACGTCAGCGTCACGGAGCCGTTCGGCGTCTCGGGTGCGAATGCCAGCTCGGCGGTCACCGGGGCGCCGTCGGCGTCGCGCAGGGGGCCGGCGTCGGCTCCCTCAGCGTCACGGAGGCGCAGCTCGCCGCGCATGAGGTAGTCCCGACCGGGAATAAGCCCCTCGTAGGTCACGACGTCTTCCACGGTGCTCCGTCGGCCTGCGACGATGCGCTTGTCGCCATCAAGCCCGTCGCTTGCCTCGGTCGAGAGGGCGGGGCGCTCGACCGTCACCGTCTGGTTCTCATCGGCCATGTTGGCGTCGGTTGCCACCGGCGTGTCGCCTCGGTAGAGGGTTTCAAAGGCCACCAGCTCGTCCCCGGCCTCAAGCGCGCTGGCGTCGAACTCGAATACGACGGTGGCGCTGCCGTGGCCGGTGTCCGGCGCGAAGGAGGTCTCGGCGGTCACGGGCGCGCCGGCGCTGGCCAGCGGCTCGCCGGTCGCCCGGTGCATCAGCGTCCCGCGCACGGTATATTCTTCGCCGGGGATGAGGTTGGTGAACGCGATGGTGTCGCTTACGGATGCAAGCGGGTCGGCCACGAGGTGCTTTCGCCCGTCGGAGGTGGCGGTGGCCAGGCTGCTCACCGACGGTTCTACGATGCGCACCGTCTGTCCGAAGTCGTCGAGGTCCTCATGGCTGGCTACCAGGCGTCCGGCCTGGTCGTAGAGGCGCTCGAACACGACGAGGTCGCATACGTCCGTGATCAGGGCATTGAAGCGGTAGTCGAGGGACACGTGGCCGCGGCGCGCGACGGGGGTAAACGTTCGCTCGGCGGTTATCGGCTGGCCGTCAGCCAGGAGGGGCTCGCCGGTGGCCTTGTTCATAAGGGTGCCGGTCAGGCGGTACTCCGCGCCGATGGTGAGGTTCGCATACTCGACGCGATCCGTGATGACCGTCTCGGTATCGGCGATGGCCAGCTTGTCGCCGTCGAACCCATCAACTGCAGTCGTGGCCAGGTAGGGCGTTCCGTCATCGGGCTCGCCGTCGTCGATGGTGCCGAGCGTGACCGTGTGGGAGTCGCGGCTGATGACGATGTCCGGTATGGTCACGAGCACGAGCCCCTCGTTGGCCTTGCAGGGCAGCTCCTCGAGCGTGTAGGTGTCGTAGGGAAGCGCGCCGCGCTTGTCGTCGGGCGTTACGTCGGCGCCGAACCAGATGCCGGCCGTGGCATCGTAGCGGTCGGGCCCTGCGTTGTCGTTGGCGTTCGGACGTTGGCTGTGCGGGTTCCACGATGCGGCCGTGCTCGCGTAGCCGTTGGCGTCGGTCACCAGCACGTGCGCCTCGCCGGTGGTTTGGCTGGTCAGGCGGAACGGCACGCCGGCGAGGCGCTCCATGGTGCCCTCCCGCACCTTGACGAAGTCCAGGTCGCCGCGCTTCACGAGGTTCTTGAAGCTTTCCTTCGCGGCGAAGGCATCGACGATGGCGCCATTGCGCTCGATGGAGAACGTGCGTGCCTCACCGTCGGTAAGGAAGTAGCCGTCGCCGGGCATGACCTCGCGGATGGAGTAGGTGCCGAAGGGGAGGCAGTCGGCGGCGGTTTGCGCCTCGCCGCCCTCGGTGACGAGGCGTTTGACCACCTGGCCGGGCGTGTACCTTACGCCCTCCACCACCACGGGACGCTCGTTGGCATTGGTTATCTCGAAGGTGGTGGAGAGACTGGCGCCGCCGAGCGGCAGCATCTCGCCGCTTTCCTTGTCGCGCTTCTCCACGCGGACGCCGCCGCGGATGACCGGCTCTGAGACGAGGGGGTGGCGGTAGGATGAGACTTCCTGCGCGCTGCCGCCGCCGGTGATCTGGCGCACGTGGGTCGTCGGATCGGGGAGGTAGCCGCGTGGGGCCTTTGTCTCGCCGATGAGCACGGTGCCCAGGGGCAGCACGGGGACGCCGCTGGCATTGCGGTAGAGTTCGTCGCCGCTTACCCAGTGGGCTTCGTCGGGGAGGATGCGCCCCTCCTCGTCAGTGCGAAACACCCAGGTGCGAAGCGGCGTTCCCGATGCTCGGGCTTCTTGGGCGGTGGCGTAGTAGCCAGGGTAGAAGTCGAAGGTGAACTCGGCTCCCGCGAGGGAGCCGGCACCCTGGGGCTCTGGGGCGCCGCCGTCTGCATCGAGCTTGGCCAGCCAGACCGCGGCGGGGTCGTACTGGGGCTCGTCGGCAACGCGCCCTCCCGCGCCGACGGCGGCGGTTTCGCCGGGGGCGACTTCGATGGCGTAGACGGTGGGGTCGAGTGCGTACCCCTCGGGGGCTGTCGTTTCCTGAACGTAGTAGGTGCCGGGCGCGAGCTCGCCGGAGGCGGCGTGCCCGGTCGCGTCGGTGACGAGCGTGGCCATGGGGGCTCCCGCGCCGTTGGTCACCAGGTAGGAGGCGCCGTCGAGGCGATAGCAGCCGTTGCCCTCGGTGAGCGCAGGGTTGGCGCTGTCCTTGTCGAGCGCAAGCCAGCCGACGTTGTCGAAGGCGAGGACGACTTGGCTGCTCGCGCCGGTGGCCAGGGCATAGGCGTTGAAGGTGGCGGGAACGCGCCAGTCGTTGGCGTAGATCTTGCCTGCGGTGGTGTTCTCGAAGTCGGGGACGGTCTCCGTCTCGGTAAGCTGGCCGGTCAGGTTGTTGAGCGCCCAGCGTTTGAACTCGGCGTTGCAGCCGTAGGTGGCCTTGTTGAAGTCGTAGGAGTAGCGGTCGCTCACCATGATGTGGAGGCAGACGATGTAGCGGTCGTAAGTCATGGGGCTGCCGTCGTACCAGGTGGCGGGCCAGATGGCGGGGTCGAAGCCGTAGCTGCCGGGGCCGAAGTAGAGGAGCGCGCGCAGGTGGCTGCGCTCCGCCTCATACCATTCGGGGCTGCCGGCGTAGCCGATCATCAGGTCTTGCTTCGCGTAGGTTCCTGATGCGGGCGTCAGCTTCGATGGCTGGGCGCAGATGGCGGGCGCGCCGTTGACGGTCATGCGGCCAGTTGAGTATCCCGCGTAGGGGATCTGCCCGTTCACTTCCAGGTAGGCCTGGTCGGCGGCGAAGGCGTGCTTCGTCGGCGGCGAGCAGAGGCTGAGGGGAATGAGACCTACGACCAGCAGAAGCGCCATCGCTATCTTGAAGGCGCGGGTCGCGGCCCGAGGGGCATGGGCGGAGGCGGCGTGCACGGGGGCTCCTTTCTCTCTGGCTGCCGCGAGGCAGCTGCTGCGTTCGGCCCACCCTAGCCGCCCCCGCCGACGCGTAAGCAGCGCGCGGGCGGCGGGGCGGGCAGCGCGCGGGGGTCGCCGCGATTGCCCCCGCGTCCGCGTGCGCTTCTCGTTTCGGCGCCCCGTCCCCTCGTCGGCGCATCTCCGCCCATCCCTATGCGTTGGCGCGCGATTCCCTCCTCGTGGGTTTTCTGTCGGAAACCCGCCCGTATCGGGGGGCTTTCCTATAATGGCCCACGAGCAAGCAACGGGGCGTCGTCGCCCCGCCCCGCCGCGTCCGGCTGTGGACGGCGGCCCTTCGGCATCGTTTCCCTAGCGCGCGGCTGCCCCGCGCCCCGAGAGGACTTGAAGTGGATCTCCTGTTCACCATTTTGTGCGCCGTCATCGTCATCGGATTCCTCGTGTTCATCCACGAGGGCGGCCATTACCTGGCCGCACGTGCCTTCGGCGTGCGCGTCACCGAGTTCATGCTGGGCCTTCCCGGCCCCAACGTCGGTTTCACCAAGGGCGGCACCAAGTTCGGTGTGACCGCCGTTCCGCTGGGCGGCTATGCGCGCGTGTGCGGCATGGAGGCCGGCGAGATGCAGCCCCATCTGAAGGAGGTGCTGGCGGCGTTGTACCGGCGCGGCACGGCCGAGATGGAGGATATCGCGGCTGACTGCGGCATCACCGACGACGAGGCCTACGAGGCCCTGGAGGAGCTGACCGAGTGGGGAAGCTGCAGCGGCCCCACGAAGCGCGACCCCTACAACACGTACCGTGCGCCGGAGGTGACGCCTTCCAAGAAACAGGTGCGCGCCGCGCTGGCGGCGGGGGAGGAGCCGCCGGCCGCCTACGCGCTGGGCGAGGCGCGCCCGGTTGAGGACGTCCAGGCGCTCTTCGACGCCGAGTATCGCCAGCAGTATCGCAGCCTTCCCTTCTGGAAGCGCTCGGTCATCCTGGTGGCGGGCGTGGTGGTGAACCTGCTGTTCGCCATCGTGGCGTTCGTGGTGCTGTTCTCGGTCATCGGGTTCGACGTGCAGAATACCCAGACGGGCGAGGTGTTCCACTACAACGCGACGCCGTGGCAGTCCATCGAGGTGGGCTTCAGCTACATCGGGATGGTGATCCAGGCGGTGGCGGGGCTGTTCAACCCGGCGACCGCGGCGCAGACGGTCTCGGACTCCACGTCCATCGTGGGCATCGCGGTGCTCTCGAAGCAGGCCGTCGAGCAGGGGCTGTTCATGGCGCTGCAGTTCATGGCGATGATCTCGGTCTCGCTGGGCATCATGAACCTCATCCCCATCCCGCCGCTCGACGGCGGGCGGTTCGTGGTGGAGGTGTTCCAGAAGGCCACGCGCAAGGTGGTGTCGCCTAAGGCCATGGGGTACCTGTCCATGGCGGGCATGGCGCTGTTCCTGGGATTTTTCGCCATCATGCTCAACCAGGACATCCAGAATCTCATCGCGGGCACCGGCGTGTTCGGGCCCTCGGCGGGGGCGTAGGGCGCCGGCGCGCCCGGCAGCTGGCGAGGCCGCTGCGCCTACGGGGCGGCGCGACCTCGCCGCTCATATAAGTAAGCGCGTCGCGCTTGGCGGAAAGGGGCGAACATGGTACAGGACGAGCGGCCCAACCAGGGCACGCGGCAGGTGATGGTGGGCGACGTGCCCCTGGGCGGCGGCGCGCCGGTGGTGGTGCAGTCGATGCTCAACGCGCCGGCCAAGGACGTCGAGGCCAACCTCGCGCAGATCGCCGCGCTGGCCGAGGCCGGCTGCGAGGTGGTGCGCATGGCCATTCCGCACCGCGACTGCCTGGATGCGTTCGCGGCCGTCTGCGCGGCCTCCCCGCTGCCGGTGGTGGCCGACATACACTTCGACGCGCAGATCGCCATCGAGGCCGCGCGTCGCGGCGCCGCCAAGTTGCGCATCAACCCGGGCAACATCGGCGGCCTTGAGGCCACCGACGCCGTCATCGACGCGGCGCGCGAGGTCGGTATCCCCATCCGCATCGGCGTGAACGCCGGATCGCTCGACGGCGTGTTGGCCGCGCGTGATGACCTGACGCTGCCCGAGAAGCTCGCCGCCAGCGCCTCGGACTACGTGCGTCATTTCGAGGAGCGCGGCTTCCACGGCATCGTGGTGTCGGCCAAGGCCCACGACGTGCAGGCCACCATCGACACCTATCGGCTGCTCGCCGCGCGTATTCCCTCCGTGCCGCTGCACATCGGCGTGACCGAGGCGGGCACCGCCTTCCAGGGCATCATCAAGAGCGCCTGCGGCCTGGGCGTCCTTCTTGAGCAGGGGATAGGCGATACGCTGCGCATCTCGCTCACCGACGATCCCGTGACCGAGGTGCGCGCCTGCTGGACGCTGCTGGGCGCGCTCAACCTGCGCCGCCGCAGCCCCGAGCTCATCAGCTGCCCCACGTGCGGGCGCTGCCAGGTGAACCTCATCGGGCTGGCGTCGGAGGTGGAGCAGCGGCTGGCGAACGTGAAGTCGCCCGTGAAGGTGGCCGTCATGGGCTGCGTGGTGAACGGCCCGGGCGAGGCCGCCGATGCCGATATCGGGGTGGCTTGCGGGGCGGGAACCGGCGTGGTTTTCTCCCATGGTAAAATTGTTCGGAAAGTAAGCGAGTCAGAGATTGTCGACGCACTCATGGAGGAGATTGAGCAACTATGACGAATATCGTGCTGCGCATGAGCCAGCTGTACGCTCCCACACTGAAGGAAGACCCGGCGGATGCTGAGATCGCGAGCCATCGCCTGCTGCTGCGCGCGGGCATGATCCGCAAGACGGCGTCGGGCGTGTACACCTTCCTGCCGCTGGGCTACCGGGTGCTCTCCAAGATCGAGGGCATCGTGCGCGAGGAGATGGATGCCATCGGCTCGCAGGAGATCATGATGCCGGCGCTGCAGCCGGCTGAGCTGTGGCACGAGAGCGGCCGCTGGGACGACTACGGCCCCGAGCTCATGCGTCTGGTGGATCGCCACGACCACGGCTTCTGCCTCGGGCCCACTCATGAGGAGCTCATCACCGCGCTCGTGCGCAACGAGCTGCGCTCCTACAAGCAGCTGCCCTGCTCGCTCTACCAGATCCAGGTGAAGTTCCGCGACGAGATCCGCCCGCGCTTCGGTTTGCTGCGCAGCCGCGAGTTCATCATGAAGGACGCCTACAGCTTCCACGCCGACCAGGCGTCGCTGCAGAAGACCTACGACGACATGAGCGTGGCCTACGGCAACATCTGCGAGCGCTGCGGCCTGGAGTATCGTCCCGTCGAGGCCGACTCCGGCCAGATCGGCGGCAAGGTGACCACCGAGTTCATGGCGCTTGCCGAGGCCGGCGAGGCCGAGCTCGTGTACTGCAGCTGCGGCTACGCGGCCAACACTGAGGCTGGCGCCTGCCTGGCGCGCCCCACCTGCCATGAGGTGGCGGCCCTCGAGAAGATCAGCACCCCGGGCGTGCACACCATCGAGGAGCTGGCCCAGTTCCTGGACATCCCCGAGTCCTCCACGGTGAAGGCGCTCTCCGGCAAGGGCGAGGACGGCGTGCTCACCGTCATGTTCGTGCCGGGCGATCATGAGCTCAACGAGATCAAGGCGGGCCGTGCGGTGCCCGGCTTCGAGCTGCTCACCGACGAGGAGATGGAGGCCGCCGGGCTGCACAAGGGCTCGATGGGCCCGGTGGGCCTGCCGGAGGGCACGCGCGTCGTGGCCGACGCGAGCCTGCAGGTTGTCCCGCAGTGGGTGGTCGGCGCCAACGAGGACGGCTTCCACCTGGTGGGCGCCCGTCCCGGAGCGGACTTCACGGTGGATGCGTGGGCTGACCTCTGCATCGTGAAGCCGGGCGACAGCTGCCCGGACTGCGGGCTGCCGCTGGAGGGCGCGCGCGGCATCGAGGTGTCGCAGGTGTTCCAGCTGGGCGACAAGTACTCCGTGGCCATGGGTGCCACGTTCGCCGACGAGGACGGCGTCGAGCGTCCGTTCGTCATGGGCTGCTACGGCGTGGGCGTGAGCCGCACCCTGGCCGCCGTGGTGGAGCAGCACAACGACGAGCACGGCATCATGTGGCCGCTGTCGGTGGCGCCGGCGCACGTGTGCGTCATCCCGCTGACGGTGGGCGACGACGAGGTGCAGCCTGCCGCCGAGCGCGTGGCGCGCGAGCTGGCCGGCCTGGGCCTGGAGGTGGTCATCGACGACCGCGACGAGCGCGCCGGCGTGAAGTTCGCCGACGCGGACCTCATCGGCTGGCCGCTCCAGGTGGTGCTGGGCAAGCGCGGCCTGGCCGAGGGCAACGTCGAGGTGAAGCTGCGCCGCACGGGCGAGAAGAAGAGCGTGCCGCTGGCCACCTTCGCCGAGATGATGACCTTCGCGCGGCGCAACGCCAAGAAGTCGAAGGCCGGCGTGGGCACCTTCGACATGCTGTTCGCGTAGATCCAGCGCATCCGCGCGCCGCTCCTTGGGGGCGGCGCGCTTTTTTGTTGGCGGGAAGCGTACCGAACTGACGATTAGTGCCACGGCTCTGACCTGGGGTTATAGGACGTTTCCGCAGATGAGAGGGCGGTTTTTGAGATGGCAGAGATTGGCGGTTCGGTACGCTCCGAGGGCGCTCCCGCGGCCGAGGGTGGCCCTCTGGGCATGTTGTTCGACCTGGACGGCACGCTCATCGACACCTACGACATCATCCTGGCCTCGTTTCGGCACACGGTGCGCACGGTGCTGGGGCGTGAGCTGCCGGACGAGGTGCTCATGCAGAAGGTGGGTCAGCCCCTGGTCACGCAGATGTGGGACTTCACGGATGACCAGGCCGTTCACGACCAGTTGGTGGACGCCTACCGGGCGCATAACGACGTGATCCACGACGAGCGCGTGGCCGTGTTCCCTGGCGTGGCGGACGCGCTGGCACAGCTGGCGGCGATGGGCTGTCCGATGGGCGTGGTGACCTCCAAGCGCAGCGGGCTGGCCCGGCGCGCGCTGGCGCTGACGGGCATCGAGTCGCGCTTCGCCTTCGTGCTGGGGCCTGACGAGTGCGCCGCCCATAAGCCCGACCCCGCGCCGGTGCTCCAGGGTTGCGCGGAGCTGGGACTCGACCCGGCGCGCTGCCTGTACGTGGGCGACAGCCCCTTCGACCTGCAGGCCGGCAACGGCGCCGGCACGACGACGGTGGCGGCGCTGTGGGGCATGTTTCCCGCCGATGCGCTGGCGGCGGAGCGCCCAGACTTTGCGCTGGGCTCCATCGCCGAGCTGCCCGCCCTGGTGGCTCGCCTGGCCAGGGAGCGGTAGCGCTCGCCGTCTCGCGTCGGTCGCGTCCCGGGGCCGCGGGCTCAACGAAGCCGTAACATCGACGAGCCGGAGCCGGGCGCAGACGGTGCGCAGGCGCATCATGGGGCGCAGAGGCGCCGCGGGCGGCGTCGTTCCCGAGGATACGGAGGCTCATCATGTCGAGCATCACCGATGGTTTCAAGGACGTGTTCATGGCGGGCATCGGGGCCATGGCCCTGGGCGCCGAGAAGTCGAAGGAGCTGGTCGACCAGCTCATCGCGAAGGGCGAGCTCACCGTCGATCAGGGCAAGGCCATCAACGCCGATCTGATCGACCGCGCTTCCCAGACCGCTGGCAAGACGGCGGAGAGCGTGCGCGACGACCTGATAGCCGCGCATCTGGCCGCGCTGACCAAGGACGAGCGCGACGCCTTCGCCGCCAAGGTGGCCGAGATGGCCGCTGCGGCCGACGAGAAGGACGCGGCCATGGATGCCCAGGCGGATGAGGTGGAGGCCATCATCGCCGATCAGCAGGCCGCTGCGGCTGCCGCGTCGGCGGGCGTGCCGGCTGCGCAATAGCGCCAAGGCGGGCGCGTCAACGGGCGAGCCTGCGGGCGGTCGCTGCGGCGGCCGCCTTTTTTATGCAAAAGGCCAGGTCAGAACGGCGCAACCTCAGGTTGCGGCAAAATTCCAACTGGAATTGGTCGCGCGGCTCCGCCGCCACGGGTAGGGTGGGCATCCGTTAAGATAAGACGCATCGAGGAGAAAGGCCCATCATGAACGTGGAGATTGCCGAGCGCCTAGCGGCCCGACGGAAGCAGGCGGGGCTATCGCAGGAGGCCCTGGCGGAGAGGCTGGGCGTGTCGCGCCAAGCCGTCTCGAAGTGGGAGCGGTCGGAGTCGTCGCCTGACACGGACAACCTCATCGCCCTGGCGCAGCTCTACGGCGTGTCGCTTGACGAGCTGCTCTACGTGGATGACTCGATTGCCGATGACGTGGCGTTCGAGGCTGAGGATCGCGCTGCTGGACGCGATGCGGGCGCGGCGGGCGGCCCGGATGCCGATGCCGCTCCCGGTGCCGGCGCCTCGAAGGGCACGGCGCGCTTTGTGCCGGGCGGCTTCTGCGTGGAGGACGGCGAAGAGCGCGTGACCGTCTCGTGGCGCGAGGGAGTGCACGTGGTGGACGGCGCCAAGGGCGAAGAGGTTCACGTGGGCTGGGACGGCGTGCACGTCCGCGGCCAGGGTGCCGCCGCCCACGCGTTCGCCCACGAGGGACATGATCCCTTCGACTGGCACGAGGCCCAGGGCTTCCGCCAGATGTGGCTGCGGTTTCCCTTCTGGCTGGTGGCCATCTTGGCCTATCTGCTGCTGGGCGTCTTCCTGGATGCCTGGGGTCCGGGGCTGTTCGTGTTCTTCCTCGTTCCCGTCTACTACGTGACGGGCGTGGCCATCGCCGAGCGACGCCTTGCCCCGGCCGTCTGCGCCCTCTATCCGCTGGGGGTCACGGCCTGGTTCTTCTGGATGGCCTTCATGGAGGGCGCGTGGCACCCGGCCTGGGCTATCTTCCTGACCATTCCCATCGTGGAGTGCCTGACGGTCTACCTCTCGCGCGGATGGCAGAAGCGCCGCCGCGCGCGGGAGCAGGCTGACGACGTGATCGACGTGGAGGGCGCGTCGGGGGACTAGGGCTCCGGCGCGACGGGCGAGGGACCTCTGCCTGCCCTCCGCTTGCCTGCGGCCGCTGGGCTTTCCGGGGAGATGGCGCGGGGGCGCCAAGGTGCGTGCTACACTAGCCGGCGACCAACCGACCGACCGAAAGCGAGCCCCATGGCCGACTACATCGAAGGCAAGCGCCCCGTGGTTGAGGCGCTGCGCACCCAGGTTCCGATGAGGTGCGTCCTCATGGCCGACAACGTGCAGCGCGACAGCCTCATCAACGACATCCTGCGCAAGGCGAAGAACCGCGGCATTCCCGTGAAGACCATCTCGCGCAAGAAGCTCGACGAGATCTCCGAGCGCGGCAGCCACCAGGGCGTCGTCGCCGAGGCCCTGCCCTTCGAGTACGTGAACGGCTCGGCCATCATCGAGGCCGCTGCGGCCAGCGCCGAGAAGCACGACGGGCGCGCGCTCGTGGTGGTGCTCGACCATCTGACCGATGCGGGCAACCTCGGCGCCATCGCGCGCTCCGCCGAGAGCGTGGGCGCTGCGGGCATCGTCATCCCCAACAAGCGCGCGGCTCGCGTGACGGCCGCCACCTACAAGAGCTCGGCCGGCGCCATCTCGCACATCCCCGTGGCCCAGGTGGCCAACATCGCCAGCACGCTCGACCGCCTGAAGGAGGAGGGCTTCTGGGTGGCCGCCGCCACCGAGCACGCCTCCGACGTCATCTGGGACGCCAACCTCAAGGGCAAGATCGCGCTCGTCATGGGCAACGAGGGCGAGGGCGTCTCGCGCCTGGTGCTCGAGCACTGCGACTTCGGCGTGAAGCTGCCGCAGGTGGGGGCCGTCTCGTCGCTCAACGTGGCCCAGGCGTCCACCGCCTGCATGTACGAGTGGCTCCGCCAGAACCGCACGGCGGCCGAGGGCCTGCGCGGGTAGGCTCCCATGGCGCGTCCCCGCAAGAAGCTGCTGATCGTCGATGGTTACAACGTGCTGCGCTCGGGCAGTCGCTACCGCCCCATCGACGACCCTGACTACACCGATGACGCCTTCAACAAGGCGCGCGAGACGCTCATCAACGACGTGGTGAACTACGCCGGGCGCGACTGGCGCGCCATCATCGTGTTCGATGGCGGGCGCAACGCGTTCTCCGAGGGCGCGGTGGAGACGGTGGGCGGCGTGCAGATCATGTTCTCGCCGGCGGGGCAGTCGGCTGACAAGGTGATCGAGAAACTGGCCCACGACGCGCGCGAGCGCATGATCGAGACGCTTGTGGTCACCTCCGACGCCACCATCCAGGACACCGTGTTCGGCGGCGGCGTGGACCGCATGAGCGCTGACGGCTTCTCGCACGAGGTGGGGGAGTACTACCAGAGCGCCCGACTCGACGAGACCCCCAAGGTGGCCGAGAAGCGCACGCTCGCCGACCGCATATCACCTGAGGCCCTGGAGAAGCTGCGGGCCCTGCGCGACGGCCGCTAGGGCACGCGTCCGGCCGCGCGACCACGCCCCGGGGAGGGCGGCGATTGGGGCGCGCCTTCGATGGGCGAGGGGAGACGGTGCCGGCAAACTCCCTGGTGATCGATGGGGCAACCGTTGGTTGCCGGGGAAAAGATGAGTGAATTGACCACCTTAGGTGCTGGTGCAACCGCTGGCGGAACCCTAGGCTGAAAGGCGAATCATGACCGATCGAAAGACGCGAAGGGGACATGCCATGAACGTCGAAATCGCCCAGCGCCTGGCCGAGCTGCGCCGGCGGAAGGGGCTCAGCCAAGAGGGCCTGGCGGCGGAGCTGGGGCTCTCGCGCCAGGCGGTGTCGAAGTGGGAGCGCGCCGAGTCGGCGCCGGACATGGGCAACCTGATGGCCCTGGCCGACTTGTACGACGTGACCATCGACGAGCTTCTGCGCGTGGACGCGGACATCGCCGACGACGTGCGCTTCGAGTGCAAGGATCGGCGCGAGTCCGCCGAGGCCGAGGCCGCCCAGGCGGCGGAGGCTGCCCAGGACGCGGCCGCCCGGGCCGAGAGCGCGGCGAGCGTCGCCCAGGAGGCGGCTGCCGCGACGGCCACGAC
>CANSQW010000011.1 GCA_947649215.1 uncultured bacterium
GCGGCCTGCGTCCCTGCGCGTGGCGCCGCCGCCTCCGCCGCCGAGCCCCTCGTCGCGCCCACGTATCCGCGGGGCGTGGCGTGGGCCGACCTGCGCGCGTGCCTGCCGCCGCTCGTGACTGACGCCCTGGCCGAGGCGCTGCCGCTGCTCGACCGCAAGCTGCCCGGCTTCGCGCATCCGGGCGCGGTCATGACGGCGGTGGAGGCGCGCAGCTCGAGTCCCGTGCGTATCGTGCGCGACTCGGCCGACTTCCAGGCGCGCCGCGCGCAGACGCCCGACGTGCCGAGCGGCCTCTACCCCTGCGGCGAGGGCGCTGGTTATGCCGGCGGCATCACGAGCGCCGCCGTAGACGGCCTCCGCGTGGCCGAGGCCCTCGTCTCCGCCCTCCAGGCCGGCTAGGGCGCGGGCGCGGCGAGCGGCTGACGGGCCGCCGCGCCCGCCGCGCATTTGGCGTCCGGGGACTTCGCGCGCAGCTACACGTCCAGCTTCTGCGCGTAGTTGCCGGTGGCGCCGGCGGACCAGTGGATGATGGGCTTGTCGACGCGCTCGATGACGTAGGGGCAGTGCTTCACTCCGGCAGGGATGAAGATCACACCGCTCTCGGTCATGGTGATCCACTCGTCGTCCACCATAAAGCGCACGACGCCGTTGAGGTTGGTGGGATCAGACGGGTCGGATCCGACGAATCCGACGTGCTCATCGAAGTCATGGACGTGGGGCTTCTGCATCATGCCGGTGGCCTTCAGGAACCAGGTGAGGGTGAAATACGGCGCACCGGGAATCACCTCGGAGTTCAGGAGTATGACGTTGCGTCGGATGACGTCGCCCTCCTCATCGATGTTGTCAAAATCGAGGGAATGGGTGGAAAGGTGCTTCTCGGCTGCTCCCATGGTCGCTCCTCTCATCGCCGCGCGTTGCGCTGCGGCTTCTCGATGGCCTTCTAGCGGATCTGCTGGTAGCTGCCGGCGTTGCCGCCGGACCAGTGGATGATGGGCTTGTCGACGCGCTCGATGACGTAGGGGCAGTGCTTCACCCCGGCGGGAATGAACAGGATGGTGCTTTCCTCGATGGTGATCCACTCGCCGTCGATCATGAAGCGGACGCGTCCGTTGAGGTTGGTCGGATCGGACGGATCGGATCCTGCGAATCCGAGGTACTCGTCGAAGTCGTGGACGTGGGTGTCGGTGTGTGGGTCGCCCTCGCTGCAATACCACGTGATGGTGAAGTAGGGCGCACCGGGCAGGACGTCTCCGTTCAGCAGGAGGATGTTGCGACGGAAGGTCGCGCCCTCCTCGTTGAGCTCGTGGCCGTTGGGCCGCATGAAGTGCGACACGTAGTTCTCCAAGTCTGCCATGGCGCCTCTCCTCTCTGATCCTCAAAGTCGGTGACCTGAATATAGCGGCGCTTCCGCAGGTTGCTCCATTGCCGAATCTGCCAAAGAATGGCGCTTTTTTTCTCGCGGTTCGCCGATAGGGGGACGCCTGCGTGTCGGGCTATAGTGCTGGGGAAGATGAGAGCGAGAGGGGGTGGGCGTGGGAACGCTGGCGAACAGGCCTTTTACGCTCTGCCTGGCGCTCCAGGCCTTCTACATGCTGTCCTTCAACATGGTGACGCCGCTCATCGCCCAGTACGCGCTGGTTTTGGGGGAGACGCGGGCGACCGCGGGCCTCGTGGCGGGCATGTTCTCGTTCTTCGCCCTGTTGTTCCGCCCCTTCGTGGGGTATGCCGCCGACCGTTTCGATCGCAAGCGGCTCATGCTCGGCGGTCTGGCTGTTGGTGCCATCGCCCTGTTCGGCTACAGCGCGTCCACGGCGACGTTCGCGCTCGTGGGTTTTCGCGTTCTCCACGCGCTGGCTCTCTCCATCCAGACCACGACGATCACGGTGATAGCCGTTGACTACATCCCCCATGACCGCATCGCCGAGGGAGTGGGTTACGTCGGCATCGCGGCCATGATCGGCATGTCGCTCGGTCCGGGCGTCGGCGTGGCTCTCGCCGACCTGGCGGGCCATCAGGCGTCCTTCGCAGGCGGAGGGCTTCTCATGCTCGTAGCCGCAGGCGTCGCGCTCCTGCTTCCCGTCGAGCCCCGAAGGCCCGCGCCGTTCATGCGCTTTTCGCTGTCCCAGACCTTCGACGCAGCCGCCGCGCCCCTCTCTGTCGCGGCGCTGTCGTTCGCCTTCTGTGCGGGGCTTACCTCCAGCTTCATGGTTCTTGTGGGCGCGGAGCGTGCCATAGCGGGCATCGCGCTGTTCTTCTTCGTCTCCTCTGTCGGCATGGTAGCCGTCCGGCCCTTGGCTGGGCGTATTACCGACCGCCGCGGCCTGACGGGCGTTGCCCTCGTGGGCTTCGCCGCAGAGGCCGCGGCCATGCTGCTCGCAGCCTTCGCGTCCTCGCTTGCCGCCATCCTCGGCGCTGCCGTGCTCCGGGTGTTCGGCCAGGGGGCCGCCCAGTCTTCGATTCAGGGGTGTATTCTCAAGTGCGCCTCCGGTGAGCGAAGGGGCGTGGCCAGCTCGACGTTCTACGCGGGCATCGATGTGGGTCAGGGGCTCGGGGCTGTCGTTGGCGGCGCCGTCGCGGAGCGCTTCGGCTACGCTGCGTCGTTCATGACGGGCCCGTGCGCTCTTGCCATCGGGCTCGGGGCGTTCGCCATTTGGAAGCTGCGGGGCGGCGAGCGCGGCGAGGAGGAGAGGGAAGCGCGACAAGCGGTCTTGGAAAGGAGACGATAGGGTATGGGCAACTACGACCATGTGTTCACGCCGTTTACCTTCGGCCCGGTCACGGTGAAGAACCGCATCGAGATGGCTCCGACAGGCTACAACATGGGGCTCTTCAACGGCGAGGGCACCGAGGCGATGGTGGCTTACTATGAGCGGCTCGCCCGGGGCGGGGCCGGTATCATCACCATAGGGGAGACGCCCATTGACTTCGGGTACTCCAATACCTTCCGCCCCTGCCTCAACTTGGGATCGGACGATGCCATCCACTACCTCTTCCGCGTGAACGAAGCGGTGGCGCGCTACGGTGCCAAGCTCTCCATCGAGATACAGCATGGCGGGCGCTCCATCCGGTCGCGCAGCGAGAACATCGCTCCCTCGTCCGTCCATGACTCCAACGAGCTTGCGGCGGCGGAGGCGGAGGGTCGTCCTCCCAAGCGGATCATCGAGATGGATCAGGCTATGATCGACGAGGTGGTGGAGAGCTTTGCGAACGCCTTCCTGCGCTGCAAGAGGGCGGGGATGGAGATGGCCATGCTCCACGGTGCCCATGGCCACCTCATCGCCCAGTTCCTCTCGCCCTACAGCAACAAGCGCACCGACTCCTATGGCGGCTCGCTCGAGAACCGGGCGCGCTTTGCTATTGAGGTGCTCGACGCCATCCGCGCCAAGGTTGGTCGCGACTTCGCCATTGAGTACCGCATCAGCGCCGACGAGCTCGTCGACGGAGGGATGTGCCCTGACGAGACCATTGAGTTCGTGAGGATGATCGAGGACAAGATAGACCTGCTCCACGTCTCTGCGGGAATGTGCAGCACCGATCGCACCATGCGCAACATGATCCAGCCCATGTACATGCCCCACTGCGTCAACGTCCCCTATGCCGAGCAGTTCAAGCGAGAGCTGTCGGTGCCTGTCGTGGCGGTGGGGTCTATCACCACCATGGAGGAGGCCGAGGCCGTCCTCGCAGCGGGGCAGGCCGACCTGGTGGCCATGGCCCGCGCCATCATGGCGGGCGGGAACACGGTGGAAAACGCGCGTCGCGGCCACGCTGAGGACACGCGCCCGTGCCTGCGCTGCTGGACGTGCAACCGGCACTCGGGGATGGGCGTCCCCGTGCGTTGCGCCGTCAACCCCGAACTCGGCAAAGAGCTCCAGCTCCTTCGCATCCCTTCGAAGGCGACAGCCAGCCTCGTGGCCATCGTGGGAGGGGGGCCTGCCGGCATGCAGGCCGCCCTCACCGCCGCCGAGCGTGGGTGCCGCGCGGTCATCTTCGAGCGGGACGAGGTTCTCGGGGGCAAGCTCGTTCTCGCGGCGGCCGTCGAGTACAAGCAGGACATTCGCCGCTACCTCGGGTGGTTGCGCGATCAGATAGAGAAGAGCGATCGTATCGAGGTGCGCTTGGGAACCGAGGCTACGCCTGACGCCCTTCGCGCGCTCGAGCCTGATGCACTGATCATCGCCGCAGGATCGGAGCCTCACATCCCCTCCTTTCCCGGCCAGGAGCTCAACCGCGTCATCTGGTTCGGCGACGTGGACGCCGGCGCGGCGACGGTGGGGGATCGGGTTGTCCTCATCGGCGGCGGTCCGAGCGGCGCCGAGACGGCGCTCCAGCTCGCTCGCGACGGGAAGGCCGTGACGCTCGTCGACCGCAATCTGCGGGCGGCGGCCACGGCGCGCTGGGTGAAGTGCCTCGACATCGAGCTGGAGGACACCGGCGTGCGGCTCGTCTTCGGCCATCAGTTAGATCGGGTGACCGAGAACGGCGTGGTGCTCGTTGACGGCAAGGGTCGTGAGGTGTCTGTGGAGGCCGACACCGTGGTTCTCTCCCTCGGATTCCGCCCCAACCGGCAGACGGTCGACGACCTTGCGGGCATTGCGCCCGACACCTACGTCATCGGCGACTGCCGTCGGGTGAACAGCGTGATGCAGGCCGTCCACGACGGCTTCAACGCGGCGAGCCTCCTCTGAGGGCTGTCGCATGAGTGCGAAGGAGGGCACCATGGCTGAGCCGGATTATGTCATGAACGACGGCGGTGAGTACGGGAACTACATTCTCCAAGACCTGCGCCTTCCGGCCGTGCATGCCGCGCCGGAGGCGGTAGAGCGCTACGAGCGCGCGGGACGAAGACGCGTGCACTGGCTGGACGGGCGGGTCATGCCCAGTGCCTTCCAGATCAACACCGCCTGGTACTACGAGGCCAACCACGAGTACATGGATCGATGGGCTGAGGAGGAGGGGGAAGCGGGAACCATTGGAAAGCCCCATGTCCACGCGGTCGATGAGCTTCTCTGCTTCTACGGATCCGACCCGGAGAACCCCTACGACCTGAACGGCGAGGTCGAGATATGGATCGAGGGGGAGCGCCACCTGCTTACGAAGAGCTCGCTCATCTACCTGCCGGCGGGCGTGTCGCACCTGCCCCTCTACGTCAATCGGGTAGAGCGGCCCATCTTCCACTTCTCGCTGCTCCTCGATGCGGAGTACGCCTTCGCCTGCGAGAACGGTGAGGTGTTCGAGGCTCGATAGGCCTCGTCTCGCGGGGGGGGGTGCCCCGAGAGGGGCGACCTCCTCCGCTTCACTATTTGCGCCGGTTGAAGAAGTCGAGGAAGTCGAGATGGAGGCGATGCCGCTCCATGGGGGCATCAAGGCTGATGTCGAACCGCCGCTCGAACTTGTTGATGTGGTAGACGACGGTGTTGCGGTGCATGCTGAGCCGCTTCGCCACCTCGCTGGCGTTGCACTCGGCCAAGAGGTAGGCCCACAGAAGTCCGACGAGGTCGCTTCCCTGGCGAGCGTCGTCTTCTGCGATCTGGTCGATGAGGGTGCGCGCGAAGGCGAATCGGCGCATGTCCTGCTCGAGGGTTCCATCCACAAGGGGGAACTGCAGCGTGTGCTCGAAGGGGATGAGGGGAAAGCGCCCCGCGCCGTCGTAGCCTTTGGGATAGGCCTCACGCAGCGGCCCCTCGTAGCTCATCGCTACGAGCGTCTGCCGATAGGCCGCATCGATGCTCTCGATGTGGCGGAAGGGCTGCGAGACGGCGCAGACGAGTCCGAACGGCTCGAACAGGGTGCCGGTGGTTCGCTGGAGAACTCGGCGCAGGGACACGCCTGCGTGGTTGTTCGTGGGGGAACAGAGGAGCACGAGCAGGTCGTCGCGGTACATGAAGGGGTAGCAGTGGCCGGGGAGAAGCTCCTTGGCTGCGGCGAGCGCCTCGCGGTTGCGTTCGTAGGATGAGCTCGGGTTTATCTGATAGCGGGCGAGTCGGAAGTACTCGGTGCGCGGGATGACGGTCATGTCGAGCTGCGTGTTGGCGTACTCGCGGCTTACGCCCTTGCCCTCGATAAGCTTGATGAGGATCTTGTGGCAGGCGCTCTCGGTTTCCAGGTGGCTGTTCCAGAAGTCGGTGCAGACGGTGGTGACGTAGGTTCCGAGGATGGAGAACGCGTCGCGGTAGGCTGGGAGGAAGCGGCTGTCGCGGCAGGCCATCGTGAGGTGGAACAGGTAGACGCCGTCGATGAACAGCGGCAGGTGGAGGGTGAACAGGGGGCAGCGCTCGTCGGGCTCGCAGACGACGATGGCGTTGCGCGGTCCGACGCGGGGCAGCACGTCCCTGCGCAGGCGCTCTATCTCGTCGCGACGGTAGCAGCCCTCCTCCTTGAGGAACCGGTAGGCGTCTCCCGGAGGCTCGATCTCCTGCGAGCAGGAGATGAGGTTGAATCCCGTATCGGTGACGCAGGTGAACTCGGCGGCAAGGGGATACTCGATGTTGAGGAGCCGCTGGAGCTTGCCTCGTTCTCCCTTGCCGCCTCCGTAGACTACATGGCTCATCTCCGTCTCCCACAGCCAGGTGGCGAGGAACAGCCCTTGGATGCGCTTGACGTATTGCGCGTAGTCACGATCGGATCGTATGATGAAGGAGCGGGGCGGCAGGCCCGTCGCCGTCTCATCCTCGCCGATGATGACCACGAAGAGAGAGCCAGGTGCGACCCTGTGTGCTTGGACGAAGTGGGTCACCGCTTGCGAGGGGCCCATGAACACCAGGTCTTCGCCGAAGCAGGAGTCCTGAGCCACCGCGGCGTCGGTGACGTCCACCGCCCAGCGGTAGGCTGCGCGAGACGTCCGGGGAGAGGACACCACATCGTAGGGGTCGAGGTGCGCGGCCAGCATGCTCTGGGTGACCGAGGCCGTGCGCGCCAGCTGGTGCAGGGGAACGGTACGGTCTCCCTTTTCGCCGAACGCAAGGGAGTGATCCGACGGGTATTCGGCCATGGGCGCGCCCCTTCTCTGTCTCTTGACGAATATAGAGAAAAAGCTAGCAACGTTTCGGGCACTTCGTCAATTTTTCCGGAAAAACTCCTTCGGTAACCTGTGTGGCAGAGCCGGTCGGATCACAGGGATCATCCGGCAGGCGCCTTCGGAGTTCACGTGCGGTTCTAGCAGACTACCGACGAGGGGGAACTATGGCAGCGAAGGTAAGCGTATCTGAGATCCTCGAGCAGCCTGGGGGGATGCGATTCTCTATCCGTATGCTGGTGTTCGTGGGGCTGGCCATGATGTTCGACGGGTTCGACTTCATGATTGTCTCCTTCACGATGCCCCAGATAGCCGCCGAGATGGAGCTCGGACTCATCGCGACGGGCAGTTTGGCGTCCTTCAGCCTGATTGGCATGTTGGTCGGAGGATTCTTCTCCGGCTACCTGGCTGACCGCTTCGGGCGCAAGCACGTGCTCAATGTGAGCATCATGATCTACTCGGTACTGACTGTGCCCATATTCTTCGTGAACAGCTATGACCTCTTTGCGCTCTGCCGCATCTTCTCGGGCGTGGGCGTGGGCGCTGTCATACCCCTGAGCGTCACCCTCGTGTCCGAGTACGCGCCTAAGAGCCATCGCGGCGCGTTTGTTACCCTCACCAAGATGTTCATGATGCTTGGGTGGGTTGTGGCGGGGCTCACGGCCATGTACGTGGTACCCCACTTCGGGTGGCGTCTCTGCTATCTCATCGGCGGCTTCCCGTTCCTCTATGGCATCACCATGTACTTCCTCGTGCCCGAGTCGGTTCAGTGGCTTATGCGCAAGGGGAGGACGGAGGAGGCTGTCGCCATCATCAACCGCATTGCGAGCCGGTTCGACCATCCCAAGCCGGGCGGCTACGTGGCGGAGGATATAGCGGTGACGCCCGCCGAGCCCAGGGGCCAGCTGCGCGAGCTGCTCTCCCCGCGCTACCGTCGGGTGACCATCGGGATATGGCTCGTGGCGTTCACCACCTGCGCGCTTTCCTACGGGCTGACCAACTGGTTGCCCACCGTGCTCGTCAACAGCGGTTACACCGTGTCCTCCAGCTACGGCCTCACCACGCTCATGAACGCCCTCGGCTGCGTCGGCGCCGTCTGCGCCGGGGTGGTGGCCGACCGCATCGGCCGCATCCGCAGCACGTATCTGGCCATAGCCCTCGCGGCCCTGTCCGTCGTCGTGACGGCGTTCGTGGGCCTCGGCGCTGGGCTCATGGTTCCCGCCGTCATCTTCATGGGGTTCGCCATCAACTACGCCTACACCACTCCCCAGCCCATCACTATCGAGTCCTATCCCACCGAGATCCGTGCCACGGGGCAGGCCTGCGTCACGACGGTCGCCCGCATCGGCGGACTCGTCATCCCCATCATCATCGGCGGTGCTCTCCAGTCGGGCTCCACCTTCGCCACGGTGCTGCTGGTCTTCCTGGTTCCGCTGGCCCTCGCGGCCGTCTTCACCCGGTTCCTCATCAGGGACGAGACGAACGGGATCCCTATCGAGGAGCTCGATACCCATGCCTACAAAAGCGAATAGCTTTTTCTAGGGAAGAACTGCAAGAGAAGAGAGTAGAGAGAGGAGAAACGTATGAAGAAAGGCTACAAAACCGAGCAGGGCGACGAGGTCTTGGTTCGCACGTGCGGCTGGTCGCCTCCGGGAGACCATCCGGTTGGCTGCGGCATGATTCTTCATGTGAAGGACGGGAAGTTGGTGAAGGTCGAGGGCGATCCTGAGCATCCCATCTCCCAGGGCCGCTTGTGCCCGCGGTGCCTGGCCCTTACCGAGTTCGAGAATCATCCGGATCGCATCCGCTACCCCATGAAGCGCGCCAAGGCCGATCGCGGCAAGGACAAGTGGGAGCGCATCTCGTGGGATGAGGCTCTCGACATCCTCGAGGAGGAGGTCCACAAGATCTGGGACAACTACGGTCCCGAGTCCATCTTCGTGTCCCAGGGCACGGGCCGCCAGGCGAGCCTCTACGCCCCGCCCATGGCTAACGCCTGCTTCAAGACCCCGAACATCTCGTTCATGATGAGCGGCTCGTCCTGCTACGGCCCGCGTACCGTGGTGGCCGACTTCCTGCTCGGCGCGGGCTACCCCGAGCTCGACTACGCGCAGTTCTTCGAGCAGCGCTACGACGATCCTGAGTACGAGGTGCCCAAGTACATCATCCTGTGGGGCAAGAGCCCGCTGCAGTCCAACCCCGACGGCTTCTACGGTCACTCCCTCATCGACCTCATGAAGCGCGGATCCAAATTCATCGTGATCGACCCGCGCCTGACCTGGCTCGCCTCGCGTGCTGAGTACCACCTGCAGCTGCGCCCCGGCACCGACGCGGCTATCGGCCTGGCCATGCTCCACGTCATCTTGGGCGAGGATCTCTACGACCACGAGTTCTGCGAGAACTGGGTCTTCGGCGTCGACGAGCTCGCCGAGCACGTCAAGCAGTTCACGCCGGAGTGGGCCGAGGAGATCACCTGGGTGCCGGCCGACGTCATCCGCGGCGCCGCCCGCGCCTTCGCCACCAACGCGCCGTCCTCCATCATGTGGGGCCTCGCCTTCGACACTCAGCAGAACGGCGCCCAGGCCGGCCAGGCCATGCTCGCCATCGCGTCCGTTTGCGGTTACATGGACGTGCCCGGCGGCATCATCTTGGCGCTGCCCTCCAGCTTCATGGGTCGCTGGCGCTTCGAGACTAGCCAGTACGTCGATCCGGAGGTGTTCGCCAAGCGCATCGACGCCAAGGAGGATCACCCGGCTTACGCGACTGGTCCTATGTGCCATCCGGATTCCATCCTGACGGCGCTTGAGACCGAGCAGCCCTACCCGATCAAGATGACGTACTTCTACGGCTCCAATCCGCTTTCCCCTACCTGCTACGCCGAGCCTGAGCGCTGGTACAACGCCCTTATGAAGTGCGACTTCAACGCGGCCCATGACGTGTTCATGACCCCCACCATCATGGCCCTGTGCGACCTCGTGCTGCCCCTGGCGGGCTTCGCGGCCCAGGACGCCGTGGTACTGCCGCACTTCGGCCGCAACACGCACTTCCTCGGCGCTATCAATCAGGCCATCGATCCGGGTGAGTGCAAGTCCGACATCGAGATCGACATGATCGTCGGCAAGCGCCTCAA
The DNA here is from genome assembly GCA_947649215.1 of uncultured bacterium. Classification (GTDB taxonomy): domain Bacteria; phylum Actinomycetota; class Coriobacteriia; order Coriobacteriales; family Eggerthellaceae; genus Enterorhabdus. Next base: position 10,143 of record CANSQW010000011.1, read on the forward strand.
CCCTGAGGCGTGGCCTTGGGAGACGGCGGAGGAGTTCTTCGACGCCCAGATCCACACCCAGTACGACTGGGACTTCAGCGACCTGCGCGATGCCGGCGTGTTCCAGCAGAAGCAGGTCTACCGCAAGTACGAGAAGGGCCTGCTGCGCCCCGACGGCGAGCCGGGCTTCAACACCCCCACGGGCATGATCGAGGTTCAGTCCTCTATCTACGATGACTTCGGCGAGTACGACCTGCCGTTCTTCATGGAACCGGCCATGAGTCCCTATTCCACGCCTGAGCTGGCCAAGGAGTACCCGCTTGTGCTCACCACCGGTGGTCGTGACTTCGTGTCATTCCACTCCGAGCACCGTCAGATCCCCAGCCTGCGCAACTGCACGCCTGACCCGCTGCTGACCATCAATCCGAAGACGGCTGCCGCCCTCGGCATCAACGACGGTGACTGGGTGCTCATCGAGAACCAGTTCGGCAAGTGCTGCGAGCGCGCCCGCGTCTCCTACGAGGTGGCCGAGCGCGTGGTGCATGCGGCCCACGGCTGGTGGTTCCCCGAGCAGGACGGCGAGTTCCCCAACCTGTTCGGCGTGTGGAAGTCCAACATCAACCGCCTCATCCCCATGTACAAGGTGGGCAAGCTCGGCTACGGCGCGCCGTACAAGGGCGTGCTCTGCAAGGTGACCAAGGTATCTGATCCCGACGCAGCCATGCAGGATCCCACGGCCTATGTTGCCGGCGAGGATCGCGGCCCGAACAGCTTCGAGGATGGCAGCGCCGAGAAGTCCCCGTACCTGTACCAGAACTTCCATCCCGGTGAGTAGCAGACAAGAGAGACGAGAGGAGGAACGCAAATGACCCAGTACGCCATGATCATCGACTACAAGTACTGCACGGGCTGCCACACCTGCGAAGTGGCGTGCCGCCAGGAGAAGCAGATCGAGTCCCAGGAAGAGTGGGGCATCAAGTTCGCTGAGTTCGGCCCCATGAGGCAGGGTGACGAGTGGTATTGGGACTATGTCCCGGTGCCGTCCAACCTCTGCGACCTGTGTGTCGACCGCATCGAGGAGGGCAAGAAGCCGGCCTGCGCCCACCACTGCCTTGCCAAGTGCATGGAAGTGGTTTCCGTCGACGAGGTGCCCGCGCGCCTCACGGATCTCGGGGCCGGCGGCGTAGCCGTCTTCATGCCGTAGCCAGCTGATTCTTCCGGGCGGCGGCGCTGTCGCCGCCCGGCCCATCTGAGAACGAGAGATGAAAGGAGCTCCTCATGGCTTACAGCCCTGATCAGAAAGATGTCGAGGGCATCGAGGAAATCAAGGACAAGGCGCCGAAGGTGTGCCCCAACTGCGGCAAGCCGCTGCGCAAGATCGTGACGAGCCGCGAGTTCGGCAGCTACACCACCAAGTGCCCCTGGTGCAAGACGAAGTTCGAGGTGGAGGGCTAGCGAGTCTTCCGCCCTCCGGCAAGGAGGTCGCCTGATGGCATACGGATGCAGGCCGACCTGCGATAACTGCCGACCCAAGTACGTGCGCTGCCCGGCGTGCGGGGAGCGCAGCTTTCTCACGCTGAAGGCGTGCAGGCGATGCAAGCGCCCCTTTACCCAGCTAGACCGCGATGAGGCCGTTCGCCAGTGGGAGGCGGAGGCGCCCACGCGCACCTCGTCTGCCTGCTTCACGCCCCGCGCTCCGCGAGAGGGCTCCTGAGGACGGCTTGAGCGCGGCTCCAAGAGAAAGGAACTGACCAACTATGTGTTTCAGACCTGCTGATGCTAACGCACCCACCTCGATTGACTGCCCTGCCTGCGGCAAGAAGATCAACTACACCAACGGCGTGCTTCCCAAGAAGTGCCCGTTCTGCAAGACACCCACCGCCGATATGGAGGTGCCATCGGCGCCTGCCGCCCCGGGTGCTCCCGCGGCATCTGGCGCTCCCGCGGCGCCCGGCGCTCCCAAGCCGCCGAGCGCCTAGGCGCTCGGGAGGGGCCGCCTGGTAGGACGCCTGGCGTCCGCCAGGCGGGAAGGCGCTGCAAAACCAAAGAGAAAAGGAGGATGAGATGAACTCAGCGATCGCCATCATCTTGACCGTGCTTCTTCTGGCGGCCTTCATCATCGCGCTCGTCAAAAACATCAAGCCCACGATCATCGTGCTGCTGCTTTTGGGCCTTATCGGCGCTATAGCCTACACGGCTATCACGGGTCAGAGCATCTTGGGAGAGAAGGGAACCGGCAACCTGTTCCTCGACTGCTTCGAGATGTTCCAGACAACCATGAAATCCCAGTTCGGGGGTGCCTTGCTGACTATTCTGGCCGTTCTCGGCTATGTCGGTTACATGAACTACCTAGGGGCCTCCGACCGCTTCGCGCTTATCTGCGCCAAGCCCTTCACCAAGCTGAAGAACCCCTATATTCTATGCTCGGGCGTCATCTTCCTGGTGTTCTTCCTGAAGCTTGCCATCCCCAGTGCCACGAGCCTGGCTGCGCTCATGCTGGCGACCATGTATCCCGTCCTGCGCGCCGCGGGCGTATCAGCACTGACCTCCGGTTCGTGCATCATGATCGCCACGGGCTTCATTTGGGGTCCTGCTGACACCATGAGCGCCCAGATCTTCTCTGTTGCCGGCGTGCAGGGCCTGACCGTGCCAGAGTTCTTCGGCGCCTATCAAATCCCGACGATGTGCGTGATGCTCCCATTCGCCATGATCGCGTTCCCCATCTACTCGATGTTCTGCGACAAGCGCGCTGCCGCCAAGGCGGCCAAGAAGGGCGAGGCCGTGCAGGAAGGCAATCTGGCGTCCAGCGTCCTCGTCGAGGTACCGGACTGCCCGGTCTACTACGCCCTGCTTCCCGTGCTGCCGCTGGTGATCGTGTTGATCTTCAGCAAGCTCGTCATGGGAACCGTCGTCATCAGCGTCATCGGCGGCATCTTCCTGTCGCTCATCATCTCGATGATCGTCGACATGGTTCACAAGCGCAAGGTCGACGCCACCTTCTCAGCGGCTAACGAGTTCTTCATCGCCATGGCCGAGTTCATGCGTAGTGGCGGTTGGCTCATCATTCCCGCCGCCATGTTCGCGACGGTGCTCGACACCATCGGCGGCCTTCAGGCTATCGCCAACATGCTGGCCGGCGCCGGCGGCAACGGCTACCTCATCACGGCGGTCGGCTGCCTGCTCTGCATGCCCATCATCATCTGCTGCGGATCCGTGACGGCCACCCTCGCCATCGCCGCCCCGCTCATGCTGGGCATCTCCCAGGCCACGGGCATGGACGTCTACACGTGCTTCATGGCCGTCCTCGTCATGCTCGGCGTGGCCTCGTGCATGTGCCCCGTGCACCCGCAGACCATCATGGTGAGTACCGAGGCGGGCGTCGAGCTCATGACGCTGGTTAAGCGCAATGCCCCCATTGCGCTCATGACCATCGCCGCGGGCATGATCGGCTGCTTCATCTTCACCTAGGAGGCCCTGCGCGCCCGGTGCGCAGGCTTCGGGCGCGCGTGCCCCCATCGACCCTGAGAGAAAAGAGGATTGCATGTTCGCTTTTGATAGGGAAGAGGACCTTGCCAAGATATTCGCCCGCTTCTTCCGGGAGACAAGCTTCGATGACCTGCCTCCCGCAGTCGTCGAGGAGGTGAAGAAGCAGGTCGTCGACTTCTTCGGATGTGCCGTGGCCGGAGCCATGAAGCCAGGCCCCGTCCAGGTGCGCGGGCTCAACCTGCACAACGGCGGCGCGCAGGAGGCGCGTGTCTGGGGCCCGGGTGTCAAGCTGCCGGTGGCCTACGCTGCTCAGTGCAACGCCACGGCGGGCCATGCGCTCGACTTCGACGACGTGCACGACGCTGTCATGCATCCTGGTGTCATCTCCATGTCCACGGCGATGGCTCTGGCCGACTATCGCGAGGGCATGACGGGCAAGGAGCTTATCATGGCCGTGGCCCTTGGCGCTGAGATGATCGTGCGCATGAACCTGGGCATGCATCCCGGCAACCCCGTCATCCCCTATGGGTGGCACACCACGTCGCTCAACGGCAACCTGGTGTCTGCCAACCTGGCGGCCAAGATCCTGGGACTTGACTTCGACCAGACGGTATTCGCCATAGGCCTGGGTTACCATCAGGCGTGCGGCAATGGTCAGACCACCAAGGACGGCGGCTTCGCCAAGCGCGTGGGCCCCGGCTTCGCGGTGCGCAACGGCATCACCGCCGCTCTCCTTGCCGAACGCGGCCTGACGGCGGCCATCAACAGCTTCGAGGGCGAGTGGGGCTTCGTCCACACTTATATGTTCGACGACTTCGACCGCGAGGCGGTCATCGCCGAGCTCGGTGAGCGCTGGGAGGCCGGCAACGTCTTGTGCAAGCCCTACCCCTGCTGCCGCGGTACGCACAACTTTGCTGATGCCGGCATTTACCTGCGCAAGACCTACGACATCGACCCTGAGCAGATCGAGCGCATCGACTGCCTGTGCGGCAAGGGCACCCTCAACCTGCTCGGCCAGCCCCTGTCAGTCAAGGCGCATCCCAAGACGCCGGCAGACGTGCAGTTCAGCTGCGCGTGGGGCGTCGCCTCAGGCCTCGCGAAGGGACAGGCCACCCTCAAGGAGTACAGCGACTCGGAGGAGGGGATCTTCAACCCGGAGATACGCGCCGTTGCTGCGAAGATCGCCACCATGGAGTACTCGCCTGACATGGATCCGAAGAACCCCGAGGTCAGCAAGTACGAGGGCGCGAAGGTCACTGTCACTATGAAAGACGGCGCGGTGCACTCTGTCTACCTGCCGAGTGCTAAGGGTTGTGCCGATAACCCGCAATCCTATGAGGACGTTGTGACGAAGTACTATGGCAACCTCGCCTACGCCGAGGTTCCTATCCCCGAGACGAACGGCCGCAAGATCGCTGAGCTCTGCGCAGACCTGGAGCAGCTCGATGATGTGCGGGTGCTCAATGAGCTCATGGTTTGGGAGCACCCTGAACACCGCGCTGAGCTCTAGCCTTCTCCGCCAGCAGCGACAAGGCGCCCTGGGCCCTGCGGCCTGGGGCGCTTTTGCGTGGGGGCGCACCCGGTCGTCCCAGTTGCGCTCCGTGCCCCGCCTCTCCCGCGCAGCCTCCACCCAGAAACTGGCCAAAATCGACGGCTTGACGACAAGCGACGACCGAAAGCGGGCGCCCTTCGCCCAAGGC
>CANSQW010000012.1 GCA_947649215.1 uncultured bacterium
GCATCCCCCTCCGCCAGCCCACGGCCGCCCGACGCGAGCCCACGGCCGCCCGACGCGAGCCAGCGGCCGCCCGACGCGAGCCCGCGGCCGGACAGAAAGGAAACCCCATTACCACCGGAACCACCGCCATCGTCGACTACCTCACCAGCGTGCCGGCCTGGTACCTGGCCACCTGCGAGGGCGATCAGCCCCACGTGCGCCCCTTCAGCTTCGCCGCCGAGGAGGGCGGGCGCATCTGGTTCGCCACCGCCACCACCAAAGACGTCTACCGCGAGCTTGAGGCCAACCCCAAGTTCGAGCTGACCGCCTGGAAGCCGGGCCACGGCTGGATCATCCTGCGCGGCCGGGCCGACCTGGACGACCGCGCGAGCGCCGCCGTGCGCGAGGACGCCTGGCGCCACCTCGAGTCCCTCGGCGAGAGCTACGACGGCCCCGACGACGCGCGCCTCACCCTCTTCTCGATGACCGGCGCCGAGGCCTGGCTCTGCGACATCGACGGCACCTGGAACCCCCTTCAGCTGTAGCTGCGCAGAAGACGCCGGAAAGATGGCCAAAAAGAGCGGTTTGACGACAGAATAGGGGCCGTGGGGCGCGCTCCTTGAGCAGTCACGCTGCGCCAGCCAGAACTGACCTGGGAAAATGCGACTGCCAACTTTCCTGTCGGGAGGACTTTTGTCGTCAACTCGTCCTTTTTGGCCATCTTTGCCGCGCGGCGCGCCCGCCCGGGCGCCGCCGGAGACGCCCAGACGACGCCCCACGCAAAAGGAGGGGGCGCCCCAGCCGGGGCGCTCCCTCCTCGCATTTTCCGTCCTTACCCCATGGCGGCCATCACGGTCGCCAGGTCAATCCAGGGGCTCTTGCCGTCCCAGATCTCCCGGGCCTTCTTGGTCATCTCGATGACGGGATTGTATCCGTGTATCTCGATGTGATGCCCGATGTTCTCGCCTTCCATGGTGTCCACGTAGGCGATGGGGCTGCCGCTGGAGCGCATCTCCTGGCCTACCTCGTAGCCATGGTCCCGCAGCAGCTGGATGGCCTCGTCGTAGTCGTCCACCACCACGTTGACGTGGTTGAACCCATAGCCGCTCTCATCGAACAGCAGGGGCTCGCCATTGGTCTTCTGCACGAATTCCACCTGCATGGGACCCCACATGCCCAAGGCGATGATGATCTCCGGGTCAGCCTCCTCTCCCCTGACCTTACATGATTCATAGTGCATGGGCCCCATCTTGATGAACGGGCCCGCGCCGAACAGCTCGTAGAACTCCTGAACGGCGGCATCGATGTCCTTGACCGTATAGGAAAGCTGGTCAGGGCCGTATTTGTTGAGTATGGTCTCGTACATGGTCTTCCTTTCCCGGACAGGCCCCATCGGCCCTCAGGCGCATTCCTCCGCAGGACTGGCGATCCCCGGCACCACCGAGCCGTCGATAGCACTGCGCCACGCTCCGTCCAGGAAGACGCAGCGGGGCTTGAGCGTCAACCCTCCCCCGTGGGACGCCGTAGTGTAGTAGCGCACCGGCAGGGGGTCGGTGCCGTCCACGCACACGATGGCATGGTCGTCCGTCTCTGCATAGCGGGTTCCATCCAGCGCCACCAGGTGCAGCCGGACGGGGTCGATGGTCTTGACCGTTATCTCATTCACGCCCATGGCCTTGCGGAACGCAGCGATGACCTCAGCCCTGCGCACTGCCGCCACACCCTAGGCGCTCGGCGGCTTCGGAGCACCGGGGGCCTTGGGCGCCGCGGGAGCACCGGGGGCCTTGGGCGCCGCGGGGGCGGCGATGGCGGCGTCGAGGGACGCCTGGTCGGCGTCGAAGTCTATCTTGGTGTTGTCCAAGGGGGCGCCGCACTGGGCGCACGCCTTGGCCACGGGCTTGTTGTCCGCACCGCACGCGGAGCATTTCTTCATGCTGATCTCAGCAGGTCTGAAGCACATGGGCAGTTCCTTCTTCTCTCGAAGCAGGCCGGAGCGAGCGTCGCGCCCCGGCCTGCAGCCGGCGGCTCGCTTAGACAAGGGCGATGTCAGGTAGGCCCTGATCCTCATCCTTCGTCGACACCTGGACGGTCTTCTTCTTGCCATCTTTCTCGATGGTCACGGCGTAGTCGTCGGCGGGGATCTCCTTCAGCCAGAAATCACCCCACCGATCGGTCGTGGCCGTGAAGGTACCGCTGGCGCCCTTCGCCGTGACGACGGCACCCTCCACGATCTCCATGGCGTCAGGGTCGAAGACCGTGGCGGCGATGAAGGTCTGGGGGAGTTCCTTGTAATAGACGCTGGACTGCGGATCCAGGCGCTCGGCGCCAGCCAGGTCGAACTCGGACTCGTCGCCGAACAAGATGGCCTCCACGGGGCAGTTGTCCACGCAGCGCGGGGTGCGGATGGGAGACTCCTCGTCGTCCACCAGGTGCGCACAGCCGCAGCAACCCTGGGGGATGCCCAGCTCCTCGTTCCAGAAGACGCCCGCGAACTTCTCGGCGATATCCCGGCGGCCCTTGGCCTTGTCGGGCTCGATGACGATGAGGCCGTCCTCGCGCTCCATGAGCACCTCCGGCGCGTAGGCGGCGATGGCCTGGGTCTGGGCACCGATGACGGGCACATAGGAGACGCGCACGTGAGACCCGGCGCCGCGCTCCTTCTCGGTCAGCTCCATCCAGAACTGCCCGATCTCAGGCTGCTCGGCGGCATAGGGCAGCCAGGAGTTGCCGCAGAACTCGTCCTTGCAGGCAATCTGGCAGTTTCGACAGCCAGTGCATTTCTGCAGATCAATATAAAAGACCTTCGACATTTCGGTTCCTTTCACGGGGTGGCTAGTCGACGACCCAAGACTTGTAGTTGACGCCAGTTGCGGGATCGTAGTCACGCTCGAAGGCCTCGGGGTAGTCCTTCTTCAGCTGGTCCATCTCGGCCTGCTCCATCTTGGCGGCCTCCACCAGGTAGCCGCTGACGGCAAAGCCGCGGCAGTTCTTGGACACCTGGTTCTCGGGGCTGATGAGGTTAGCCGCGCCGCCACGGTCGATATGCGGCGCGATGGGGTCGACGCGGGAGCCCTTGTTGACCACGACGGCGCCGGGAATGACGCGCTCGGAGAGACGCGCGCCCAGCAGCAGCGTGCCGCGGTCGTTGTAGAGCTTCACGATGTCGCCGGCCTTGATACCGCGCTTGCCGGCGTCGACGGGGTTGATCCAGATGGGCTCGTACTTGTAGCCGTCGGGGCCCTCGACCTTCATGGTCTCGAACTCGCGGAACCACTTGATGTCGTCGCCCTGCACGTGCACGCGCCAGCGCCCCGGGTTCGCCACCATCAGCAGCGGGTAGTCCTTGCAGCGCTCGCCCCACAGCGTCTCGTCATGGCTCCAGCCCTCAGACTCCGGGCCGCCCACCGTCCACATGGCCATGGGCTTGCGCTCGATGTCGTCGGGGAAGTTGGCGGCCAGGGCCTCGGACCAGAACTCCAGCTTTCCGGAGGGCGTGTCCAGCGGGTTAGCCTCCGGATCGCTATAGAAGCCGTACATTCCGGCAGGAAGCGCGTCCTGGTCGGGATCCTGCTTCGGGAAGTAGAACCCGTTCTCGTTGAGTTGCTCCCAGGTGATCTCCTCGCCCAGGCGGGAGTTGTCGAACTCGAACTGACGCCACTCCTCGTAGGACATGCCCATGTCGATCTGGTCGCGGACGCCGAAGCGCTCGCCGATGGCGCAGGCGATCTCAAAGTCGGACTTGGACTCGCCCACCTTGTCGCAACCAGGAGGCGTGATGGCGGAGGAGCGCAGGGACACCACCATGGATCCGCCCATCATGTCGTCGTCCTCGACGCAGGTGGTTACCGGAAGGATGAGGTCGGCGAACAGGGAGTCGTTCTCGAGCCACTGGTGGTTGGTGACGAAGAACTCCACCTCATTGGTGCGGATGGCGTCCTGGAAGCGGAACCCGCCGTCCCAGCAGTTCATGTTGCAGGGCTTTTCAGACCAGAGCATGTGCACCTTGGAGAACTTGGGCATGTGTTCGAGCTTGTAGTCGATGGCCGCCTGCAGCTCCTCCACGGACTTGCCCTGGGCGCGCGCCATCTCGGGAGAGGCCGTGCCCAGGGCAGTGGCGTAGGACTCGGCCGTGGTCGGGTAGGTGTTCTTCTGGAACTGCTCGGAGGTCTCCACGTAGACGATGGCCGGAGAGCCGTACCACTCCGCATGGCCCTTGAGCAGCGCCTCGGCGATCATGGTGCGGGGGATCTTCTGCTCGGACGGGTAGAACATGCGGCACTGGTTGGCCATGCTGAAGGGCGCGGACGTCGAGCGGGCGATGGTCTCCTTGCCGATGAGCGAGGCGTTCATGTACGCCTGCTGGACGCCGGGCTTGCCGAGGCCCTGCATGCCAAGGAGGTAGGCATGGGTACGGCCGGGCTCGAAGCTGTAGGGGCCCTTGATGGCGCCGGAGCTGAAGTGCACCGAGGCGGTGGTCAGGTTGGCGCGGTTGCGGGCGTAGGCCTTGATGGTGTACTCGGGGATGCCCGTGCGCTCAGCCGCCCAGGCCGGGGTCTTGGGGACGCCCTCCTCATCCTCGCCCAGCACGTAAGCCCGCACCTTTTCGAAGCCGATGGAGTGGGTCTCGACGTACTCCTTGTCGTAGAGGCCCTCGGTGATCCACACGTACATGACCGCGAAGTCAAGAGCGGCGTCGGTGTTGGGGAGGATGGGAATCCACTTCATGGTGTCATGGCAGACTGCGGTGTAGTTGCAGAAGGGGTCGATGATGACGAACTCCTTGCCGCACTCCTCCCAGAATTTGATGAGGCGCGACCACATCTGCGAGGCGTAGTTCTGGGTGAGCTCCCAATCGCCGGCGGCGAAGGCGATCATCTCGGAGTGCTCGGAGATATCGCGCAGCACGTGCCAGGGGTTGTACCCGGTCTGCGGCGGCGCGGGCATGCCCAGGCCCTTGTTGCAGCCGGATCCCCAGAAGTGCTTGGCGCCCCAGTACCAGCCCTCGACGGAGTCGGGGGTGCGCACCTCGCGGGTATAGCCGCCCAGCTTGCTCATGAGCGTGGAGTGCATTCCGCCGCCAGCATGGAGGTTCTTGGACTCGCGATGGCCGTCCTCGCCGATGGTGAGGACGGAGTACGGGCCGTAGGATTCGATGACGCGGCGGATCTCGGACTCCATGATGTCCAGGGCCTCATCCCAGCTGATGCGCTTGAACTTGGACTTGCCGCGGTTAGCGGCGTTGATCTTCTCAGGATCACCGCCCGGCTCCCAGTCGACGCGCTTCAGCGGATAGGCGACGCGGTTTTTCGAGTAAATGCGGTTCTTATAGGCCAAGGCGAAGCAGTTGGGCTGCGACTTGAGGCCGGGCCGGAACTCCTTGTCCCCCACCTTGATGGTCCAGAGGGACGGCTCTAGCTCCGCTTCCGTATAGACGTCCGTGTAGTGGACGGGTCGGATGCGGACGATCTTGCCGTCCTTGGAGTCGACGTAGGTCAGGTCACCTCCCGTGCCTCCGCACGCGATGCTCTGCACCGTCGTCTTCAGTTCGCTCATGGGCGCTCCTCTCTCCTGGGTCTCGGCCTTCAGCGGATGGAAGGCCAAGGCACAGGTTACGGAGGAACCAGCGGATCGGTAAGGTACTTACGGCCCCATGGACGGGATCGAACGGACACTATGCCTGCTTGTCCAAGCCGGCCTTCACGGCGTAGACGGCCAGCTGCACACGATTCTCCAAGCCCAGGCGCATCATGATCTGGGAGATCTGCTTCTTCACCGTGCCCAGGCTCAAGAAGAGCTCCGCCCCTATCTGCTCGTTGGGTACCCCTTTCGCCACCAGGCGCAGGATCTCCTTCTCGCGGCCGGTGAGCTGGTCTGCCCCAGTCGGACGAGCCGACGACGGGGCGCCCTTCCCCTCGGCCAGGCGCATACGGGCGAACTCGTCCATCACGGCACCGGTGACGGACTCGGAGAGGGTCGCCTCCCCCTGCATAACGGAGCAGAGCCGGTCCTTGAGCTTGCGGGCCGGCGTGTCCTTGAGCAGGTACCCGCGCACCCCGGACTGGAGCGCGTCGAAGACCAGGGCCCGATCTGACTCAACGGTCAGAAGCACGATGGGGGTGTCCGGTCGGCGGGCCAGGATGGCGCGGGAGGCGGCTATGCCGTCCATCTCGGGCATGCGCACATCCATGAGTATGAGGTCCGGCTCGAGAAACAGGGCCAGGTCCACCGCCTCCTGGCCGTTCGACGCCTCGCCCACCACCTCGTATTCGGGCCATCTCTCGATGAGGCCCCGCATGGCCTCGCGATAGAGCACCTGGTCGTCGACGAGCAGCGTTCGCGTGGCCTTGTCTCCCATGGCTGCCTCCACTATGAGTGAGTAACGGGAATATCCAGGCGAACCGCCGTGCCCTCGCCCTCGGAGACGACCTCCAACAACCCGCCGACGGATTCAGCCCGCTCCTTCATTATACGGATCCCCAGCCGCTCGGGGGCCACCTCGCCGACGTTGAATCCCACCCCGTCGTCGACAATGTCGACGAACCCGCGGCCGTTCCTGCTTGACAGGTAGACGTCGACGCGGCGGGCCCTGGAATGCCGCATGACGTTCAGCAGGCTCTCGTTCACTATGCGCGCCAGCTGCAGCCTCGTGGGCCCCGAGAGGAACAGCGGCCCCTCGGCCCTCACATGGAGCTGGGCCTCTATGTCCCAGAGGCCCTGGAACCTCCCCAAGATGTCCGCGAGGAGCTCTTCCACGTCCCCCGAGTCGAGCAAGGGGGCGCGAAGCGAGAGCATCTCGTCTCGCAGCACCTTGGACATCTGGCGCAGCTGGTCGCTGAGCACCTCCAGCTCCCGATTGAGCGAGGCCATGTCGCCATCCTCGAAGCACTCTTGCGCCGTGTCGGCATGGAGGGCCAGAGCGCTGGCCATCTGGGAGATGCTGTCGTGGATCTCGCTGCCGAGCTGCTTGCGCTCCTCCAGCACGCGAAGCTCCAGGTCCTTCTTCTGCATCTGGATACGCTGGATGAAGGTGCCCAGGACCGTGCCGATCTGCCGGAGGAAGACCCGATCCTCATCGCTCTTCCAGGGAAGCGGCGTCTTGTAGACAACGGACAGCATCCCGAGCACGCCCGACGAGGAGCACAGCGGGATGCAGACGGCGCTGCGGTAGCCCGCCTGGACGGCCACGAAGGGTATCACGTCCTCGGCGTGGGGGTGCTCGTAATCCTCCATGATGATGAGGTCGCGGTTCTCTATCATCCAGCCCATGCGACCCACCTGCGTGGTGAGGGAGCGCGTGTAGTAGTCAGGTGCGGTCTGCTCGTCATGGGCGGCCAGGTGGACGAAGGACTTTCCCGTGAGGTCCAGCAGGTGCAGGTGGGTGACGCTGCACTCGAGGTACTCGAAGCTGACGTCGACGAGCCTCTGATACACCGTTGCCGAATCAGAAGCCCACTCCATGGCCTCGCAGAATGCCAGCAGCGTCTCGTAGTGGCTGTGCCTCATAACTTCCCCTCGCTTGCGTCATGGGCATCACCTGCGCTCACAGCGGCAGGACGCCCCCCTCGCGGCCCTCCACCCTCACAGCAGCGGCCGCCCCCCCGTCGCCGCCTTCGGCCAGCCGCCCCAGGGGCACCATAGTCCTGCAGGGCGGCGCGCCGTCCCTGGGCGGCTCGTCCCTCCGACCGCAGGGGAACCCGCAGACCACCTGCTGCAGATGGCAGGGCGCCGGATCCACGGCACGCCGGAATACCTCGGTCAGGTCGCGTCCGCAGGATTCACACCGAGGCTCCCCCACCCCGCTTCGCTCCGCCACCTTGCGCTCCAGCGATCCCTTGCGATGGGGAAGGCCGAAGCAGACGAGATACTCTTCGCGCGTCATGGAGCAGGGTGCGCCGCACTGCGGACAGACCGTCTCCACGATGCGCCGGGGCTTGCACCGGCCGCAGAGCGGGTTGCATGATGCCGCATAGCACATGGGGCGACCGCTTCCCCTATCCTATCTGCTCTTTGAGTTTATCGCATCCGCAGGCGCAGCCTGCGGGGTGAAGCTCGCGGGAGATGGCGGACTCGTGGATGACGGCCAGCAGCTCTATGTCGAAGGTGACCGCCTGGCCGGCCAGCTCGTGGTTGCAGTCGAGCACCACGGCGCGGTCGTCGACGGAGACGACCTTGGCCCGCAGCGTGCCGGCATCGGTCTTCACCTCAACGAATTCCCCCACCGGCATAGCGGAGGCGCTGGGCAGACGGTCGGCCGGCACCGTGATCACCAGGCTCTCATCGTAGGGGCCAAAGGCCTGGTCGGGCACGAGACGCACGGTTCTTCTCTCCCGGGGGTTCATCTCGCAGATGACACGCTCTACCGCCGGGAGCAGCCGGCCGGAGCCAAGCCTCACCTCCAGGGGCTCTCCCGCGCGGATGCTGCTCTCGAACTCCCGCCCGTCGTCAAGCCGGCCACAGTAGTGGACCTGCGCTATCTCGCCAAGTTCCGCCATGGCGGTTCCTCCTTCTCCTCGCGCATCCCTGTCTCGATGCCCTTTTCGGAACAAGGTAGCCCCCCAAGACCGCATCTCGGGGGCTGGCGCGGGAGAAGCATCCGTTCGGCCACACATTGGGAACCCTCGGCCACCGGTTGACGCTGGCGCCGCCGGAGACGCCCAGACGATGCCCCACGTAAAAAAAAGGAGGAGGCGCCCCGCTCCTGCGGGGCGCCTCCCTTTTCGTGCTGCGAGCTCTTCCAGCGCGCCTAGGCGAACGTATAGAGTTCCTTCGTCGCCTCCTGGAAGGCGGCGTAGAGGTCGGCGGCGATGGCCTCGTCCTCCACGAGCTCGAAGGAGGCGGGCTGGCCTTCCTCGTCCAGCTCCACGACCTCCAGCAGGACCACCTCGCCCGACGAGAGCGCCGGGGCGTCCTCGTCCACGGGGAAGAAGAACCCGTAGCTGCGATCCCCGTCGATCAGGAGCCCGAGGAACTCAAGGGTGAGGGCGTCGCCCTTCTCGTCCTCGAGCTGGATGGTGACGCCCTCCTCGACCGGCGGGCAGAAGTTGGGGGCGCTCCCCTCGCGTACCGTGGCCATCTGGCTACCTCCCGTGGTTCTTGCGCGGATTCTTGGATCCCGTGCGCTTGGCTTGCTTGGACGCGCCGCCCTTGGACGACGCGGGCTTGGCGGGCTTGGGCGCGCGGGCCGGCTCCTCCGCGCCAGGCTCGCCTTCGGCGGCCTGCGCGGCAGCGGCCTTCGCGGCCTTGCGCTCGGCGCGCTCGGCAGCCGCCGCCTTGGCCTGGTCGGCCTCGATGCGCGCGAGCGGCACCTGGGCGATGGCGGGCGAGCCGGCGTGGTCGAACTCGAAGCGGCCGATCTCGGTGCCGTACTTCTTCTGCAGCTTGGCGTAGCGCGGCTCGCGCGTCTTCCACAGGCAGTAGAGCGGCGTGGCGATGGCGATGGACGAGTAGGAGCCCGCCACCAGGCCGATCACCATGGCGAACGCGAAGTCCTTGAGCGTCTCGCCGCCGAACAGCAGCATGGCGAGCACGGGGATGAGCGAGGTGAGCGTCGTGTTGATGGTGCGCAGGAACACCTGGTTGATGGAGTGGTTGGCCATGGTCATGAAGGTGCAGCGGATGTTCTCGCCCTTCATGTTGTCGTTGATGCGGTGGAACACGACCACCGTGTCGTAGAGCGAGTAGCCCAGGATGGTGAGCAGCGCGGCGATGGTGTTGGGGTTGATCTCGCGGCCCACGAGCGCGTAGATGCCCACCACCAGGATGAGGTCGTGGAACAGCGCCACCACGGCCATGACGCCCATCTTGTACTCGAAGCGGAAGCCGATGTAGATGATGATGAGCACGATGGACACGAGGAACGCCAGAAGCGACGACTGGATGACGCTCGCGCCCCAGTCCGGGCCGATGGTGGTCACCTCGAAGGAGCTCGTGGAGAGCCCCAGCTGATCGGCCACGGCGTTGGCGCGGGCGGTGGCGTCCTCGGCCGAGGTGGTGGTGGTGCGCACGAGGAAGCCGTCCTCGCCGCCCGACTGGGTGGTCTGGATGACGGCGTCGGGCTCGCCGGCGTCGTCGAAGGCGGTGCGCATCTGCTCGGTGGTCACGTCCCCGGTGCCGTGGAAGGCGATGGACGTGCCTCCCACGAACTCGATGCCGAAGTTCAACCCGCGCAGCCCCACCACCGCCAGGCACAGCGCCATGGCCACGGCGGCCACGGTCAGCAGCACCTTGCGGTAGCCGAGGAAGTTGATGTCGTGCTTGATGAAGCGGCCCCGCACCTTGCTCACGGCCACGGCGGCCACCTCGGCGGCCTCCCCGCCGCGCCGGGCGGCCACCTCCTCGGCCTCGGCGGCGTTCACCTCATCCGCCGTCTCAGCCGCGGCCACGTCCACGCCCTCGGCCGCCGCGAGCGCCTCATAACGGTGCGCGGCCTCCTGGGAGTCGCGCACGCCCCAGAAGCCGGGGTTCTTGGCGATGGCGCTCGGCGCGAGCAGGCGGATGATGGGCGCCTTGAACAGCACCATCATCACGATGTCGCAGATGATGCCGAGGGCGAGCGTCAGGCCGAAGCCCTTGACTGAGGCGCTGGCCAGGAAGAACAGGCAGAGCGCCGAGACCATGGTCACCAGGTCGGCGTCGATGGAGGTGAAGATGGCGTGCTTCACGCCGGTGACGGACGCCGCGCGCACGCTGCGGCCCATGCGGATCTCCTCGCGGAAGCGCTCGAGCACGAGGATGGACGAGTCTGCCGCCATGCCGATGGTCAGCACGATGCCGGCGATGCCGGCCAGCGACAGGCTGAACAGCCCGAAGGCCGAGAGCGCTGCCAGGATGCCCAGGTAGAGCACGGCGAACACGACCATGGCCGCCGCGGTGATGAGGCCCAGGCCATGGTAGAAGAACAGCAGGTAGAGCATGACGACGGCCAGGCCGATGAGGGCCACGATGACGCCGGAGGCGAGGGCCTCCTGGCCGAGCGTGGGGCCGACCACCTGCGACTGGGCGTACTCGAAGCTCACGGGCAGCGAGCCCGACTCGAGCACCGTCTGGAGCGCCTTGGCCTCGTCAAGCGTGTAGTCGCCGGTGATCTGCACGTTGCCGTCGGGGATCTCGCTCTGGACGGCCGGGGCAGACTGGACCTCGTTGTCGAGGATGATGACGATCCTGCCCTTGGTGGGCGCGAGCTCCTTGGTGCAGTCGGCGAACGCCTGGGCGCCCGTGGAGTCGAGCGTGATGTTCACCGCGTAGTCCGACGAGGTCTCGCTCGCGCGGCCCACCTGGACGCGCGTGATCTCGTCGCCGGTGACGATGGGCGTGTAGGTGCCCGGCTCCACCTCGAGCACCTCGGGCTTGCCCGAGGGGAAGGAGTTGCCGAAGCTGTCGGTGATGGTGCCCTCCTGGCCGAAGTTGCCGCTCTCGATGGCCGACTTCACGCTCTCGTCGGTGAACGAGTCGAGCGGGGCGAACTCGAGCGAGCCGGTCTTGCCGATGGTGGAGAGCGCCTCCTCGGTATCTGACAGGCCGGGGATCTGCACGAGGATCTGGTCGGTGCCCTGGAGCTGCACGGTGGCCTCGGATGCGCCGAGCGCGTTCACGCGGCTCTCGATGATGGAGCGGCTGGCCTCCATGTCCTCCGGCGTGATGGCGCTGCCGTCGTCGGTCTTGGCGGTGAGCACCACCGACAGGCCGCCGCGGATGTCGAGGCCCTGGTTGATCTTCTCGTTCGGCGGGGTGAACAGAACCGCCGAGACCACCACGAGCAGGGTGGTGAGGATGAGCAGCCAGAGGTTGCGGCGGTTGGCGTTGTGGCCCGGCTTCTTCTTGACAGTGCGTTCGAGCGCCATGGGGCAGACCTTCCTTGCGTGTCGCTTCGCGCGCACCCGGCGTGGCAGCCGGGGGCGCCCATGAAAACAGGCGCGAATCGCGCCTGCGGTTTAACTTGTCTATTTTGCCATAAAACGGCGGCGCTGCGCCCTAATCCAGGCGGTTTATCCGCGCTCGCGGGAAAAACCGCCGCCGGGGAGGGGGCAGGCGCCGCCTGGGGCCTAGTAGTCCTTCGCGCCGGGGCCGGCCATCCAGGCGGCGTAGAACTCCTCGTAGGCGCCGGCCAGCACGGCCTCGCGGGCGCGGGCCATGAGGTCGATGAGGAAGTGCAGGTTGTGCACCGACAGCAGGATGGCGCCGAGCATCTCGTCCTGCTTGACGAGGTGGCGCAGGTAGGCGCGCGAGTGGGTCTGGCAGGTGGGGCAGGCGCACGCGGGGTCGAGCGGGCCGAAATCGTCCTTGTACTTGGCGTTGCGCAGGTTCATGCGCCCCGTGCTGGAGAACGCCGTGCCCATGCGGGCCGTGCGGGTGGGCAGCACGCAGTCGAACATGTCCACGCCCTCGCGCACGGCGCGCACGAGCGTGGTGGGGTTGCCCACGCCCATGAGGTAGCGCGGCCGATCCTCCGGCAGCGCGCGGGCCACCTCGCCGAGCGTCTCGAACATCACGTCGTGCTCCTCGCCCACCGAGTAGCCCCCGATGCCGAAGCCCCCGAAGCGGCGGCCGCCCGCGGCGAGCGACTCCTCCTCGATGGCGCGCAGGCGGCGCACCGACTCCAGGCGCAAATCGAGGTGCATCCCGCCCTGGACGATGCCGAACAGCGTCTGGTCGGGCCGCGTGTGGGCCGCCAGGCAGCGGGCCGCCCAGGCGCTCGACAGATCGACGGCGCGGGCGACGAACTCGCGGGTGGCCGGGTAGGGCGGGCACTGGTCGAGCTGCATGGCGATGTCGGCGCCGATCAGCTCCTGGATGCGCATGTTGTCCTCCGGCGTCCAGCGCACCTTCGCCCCATCGTAGATGGAGCGGAAGCTCACGCCGTCGTCATCGAGCTTGCGCGTGTCGGCCAGCGAGAAGATCTGGAAGCCGCCCGAGTCGGTGAGCATGGGGCCGTCGTAGGCCATGAAGGAGTGGATGCCGCCGGCCGCCGCCACGAGCTCGGCGCCGGGACGCTGGGACAGGTGGTAGGTGTTGGCGAGCACCACCTGGGCCCCCAGCTCGCGCAGCTGGCCCGGTGTGACGCCCTTGACCGTGGCCGAGGTGCCCACGGGCATGAACATGGGCGTGCGGAAGGAGCCGTGGGCCGTCTCGTAGGTGAGGGCGCGGGCATGCCCGCTCGTGGCGTCGCAGGCGCAGTCGAAGAGGGCCACGCCGATCACGCCCCCTGCGCGTCGAGGCCGCCGTGGGACGTGGCGTCCTCGGCCACGGCCGCCGCCTTGGCCGCTGCCGCGGCGCGGTCGATCTCGCCCACGGCGTTGGCGGCGAAGGCCTCCTCCATCGCCTCATGGGCGACCGGCCCGCGCTCGATGGGGCCGGCCGGGTTCGCACACGGCGGCAGCTCGGCCACCCAGCGCTCGAAGTCGGCAAAGCTGCCGTGGCGCACGGTATCCAGGTCATAGCCCACCGGGTCGAGCAGGCAGTCGGTCACCAGGTAGGCATCCACGCCCAGGTCGAGGAAGGCGAGGTCCTCCACCGTGTTGTTGCCCACCATGAGCACGTCGGCGCCGGCCACGCCCATCGCGGCCAGGTTCTCGGCGTAGTAGGTCTGGCGCGGCTTGACCGACTTCGAGTTCTCATAGCTCGTGATGCGCTCGAAGGCGGACGGGTCGGCGCCGGCCCACTCCAAGCGGTGCTCCACCGCGCGGCGCGGGAACATGGGCATGGTGGTGAGCACGAGCGGATAGCCCTTCGCGCGCAGCGTCGCCAGCACGCGCCCGGCCGCGGGGTTGCCCGCGAAGCCCTCGCCGATGCGCGCGAAATCGCCCTCGTAGAACGCGGAGAGCAGCTCCTCCCAGTCGGCAGCGCCGGGGTCGACGTGGGTGAGGAACTCGTCCCAGAAGGCCTGGGCGTTGGTGCGGTCGTCATCATGGACGGCCATGGCGCGGGTGCCCGCCTTCAGGCCGGCGGCGAAGGTCTCGCCGTCGAGGCCGCGCTCCACGACGAAGCGGGTGAGGCGGCTGAAGTAGGCGTCCATGAACTCGTCGATGTCCATGGGAAGGAGCGTGCCGTCCAAGTCGAAGCAGATGGCGCGATAGGCACGGGGGGTCTCGGGCATGGTTCCTCCTGGGGAGGTAGCGGTCGGTCAGTCGGCGCGGCACGCGAAGGCGCGGCGCGCGGCTCACGGGGCGAACGGCGCCTCGCTCGCGGCGGGCGCGCGGACGGTCCCGCGGGCGTCATGGTAGTATAGCGCCCATGACGAACGCATCCGCAAAACCGACGAAAACGCTACTCCACGCCTGCTGCGGCCCCTGCTCGCTCGAGCCGGTGCGCATCCTGCGCGAGGAGGGCGTCGAGCCCGTCGTCTTCTACGCCAACTCCAACATCCACCCGGCCGATGAGTACGCCCGCCGCCTCGACGCGCTCGCAGGCTGGGCCGCCGCCCACGATCTGGCCGTGGTGGAGGCCCCCTACGACCCGGCGTCCTGGGAGGACGCGGTCGGACGCATGGGCGAGGCTGCGCGGGAGCGCTTCGGCGTCATCGTCCACGAGGCGCAGCCGGCAGGCGCGGGCGGGGAAGGCGCGGCTGGAGCCGCCGGCTTGGCCGCCGCTACGAGGAGCGCCGCGGGTGCCGGCCCGGCGGCGTGCGGAGGTGC
>CANSQW010000013.1 GCA_947649215.1 uncultured bacterium
TCGGTGCCGTTGCGCAGGCGCAGCTGCAGGACGGAGCGGGTGGCCAGCCAGTTGACGCGCGGATCGATGGTCACGAGCTTTGCGCCGCGCTTCATGAGGTCGATGATCGCGTGGCCGAAGAAGCCGTCGGGGTTGGAGGCCAGCGGCATCTTGCCCCACAGGATCATGAGCTCGGGCACCGTGTACTCGGGATCGTCGTAGCCGCCCTCCAGGCCGCCGGCGTAGTCGAGCTCGGGATAGAGCGCGCCGAGCACCATCTGGGACGACATCATGCGCGGCTGGTAGCAGGCGTAGCCGGACTGGGTGTAGGCCAGGTTGGGCGTGCGGAAGATGGACAGCTGGAAGTCCTGCGAGAGCATGCCGTCGCGGCCGGTGCCCACGAAGATGGCGAGCGTCTCGCGGCCGTACTCGTCGGTGAGGCGTCGCCAGTTGTCCATGATGATGTCAAGGGCCTCATCCCAGCTGCAGCGCTCCCAAGCCTCGGCGTTGCCGCGCTCCTCCCGGGCGCGCTTCTGGGGGTAGATGACGCGCGTGGGGTTGTAGATGTAGTCCTTGAGCGCCACGCACCGCGGGCACAGGCGGCCACCGGTGACCGGGTCGTTCTCGTCGCCCTCCACGTGGTCGAGGCGACCGTCCTTGTCCACGTAGAGCTTGATGCCGCACCCCACCGGATGGCAGCCCGGGGGCGACCACACCGAAGACCGGATGACGGTGAAGTCCCCATCTTGGAACTTCCACGGCTTGCCAAGGTCGTTCTTGAATTCCATGCTTCCTCTTTCCTCTCTACTCTCTTGTTTCTCTTCTCAGATGACGGATAGGCAGTTGGATGAAGGGGGCGGCTAGGCGGCGCGCTTGGCGTCGCGGGACCTGATGACCGCGAACAAGGCGATGGAGCCGACGATGAGAACCGCGCCCACGCCCATGAGCAGGCCGGTGCAGGCGCCCCAGCCGGCGCTCGACACCACCACGCCCACGAGGCCGAACAGGATGCCGCCGACGCACTGGCCGCAGCTCATGAGCGATGAGGAGATGCCCGCCAGCTCGGGCCGCGGGGCAATCTCGGCCACCATGGTGAAGAAGACGGCCGGCACCACGCCGTTGGACAGGCCGAACACGATCAGCCAGGGAACGAGCAGCCCCTCGCTGATGGAGTACGCCAGGGAGAACGACGCGCCGAGCACCACGGAGGCTGCCACCAGGATGGCCAGGCGCTGGCCGTTGCCCGTGACGAGGTTCATGACGACGCCGATGGCGATGCCGCCGACCACCACGGCGATGTTCGCGATGTTCATCATGCCGTTGGCGGCCAGCTGGTCCATGCCCATGGTCTGCACCAGGTAGAGCGTCTCGAAGTTCATGACGCAGGCGGTGCCCAGCGAGAACGCTGCGAAGGCGATCATGGAGATCCAGCAGGACAGGCTCTTGAAGCCCTCGGACATCTTGGGCTTGGGCGCCGCGGGATCCTGCTCCTCAAGGTAGGACACCTGCGGGTCGCGGATGGCGGCCACCCACAGCACTGTGACGATGACCAGGAGCGCCACCACGAACCAGAACACGTTGTGGTAGGTCTGCGGGTCGCCCACGGTGAAGAAGAAGCCGGAACTGGCCATGATGAACATGGAGCCGAGCGGCACCCACACGGAGAACAGGCCCATGGGCACGCCGCGCTTGGACGGCGGGAACCACTCGGAGATGATGACCGGCACCGTGGAGCCGATGCAGGCGTAGCCGACGCCCTCGATGAGGCGGCCGACCATGAGCACCGCCACGTCCGTGGCCGCGGCGCTGATGACGGCGCCCACCGCGGCGCAGGCCAGCACGAGCGTGGTGGCCTTGCGCGCCCCGAACCGCATGATGATGGCGGCCACGACGAACGTCATGATCAGGCCGACGTAGCCGTTGAGCGACATGATGTTGGCGAACATGCCCTCGTCCATGCCGAGCGCCGGGATGATCAGCGATGCGGTAGCCGGGAGCTTGTTGCAGTTAACCGAGATCAGAATGGAGGCGATGATGGCGACGCACGCCACGATCCACGCCCTGCCAGACTGGAATACCTCGGCCCTCTTCTCTTCCTTCGTCATAGGCGACCCCTTCTCTCCTTTCACGCGATCGATGAGTCTTCGTCTCATTCGACGATAGGGAGAAGGTAGGCGGCGAACGGCGGCTAACTCAAGGAGCGATGGCCTTGGAGCGTTCCGAGTGATGGGACAAATCTGGCAAAACGTCCTTTTAGGTTAGATTTT
Source organism: uncultured bacterium (assembly GCA_947649215.1). Classification (GTDB taxonomy): domain Bacteria; phylum Actinomycetota; class Coriobacteriia; order Coriobacteriales; family Eggerthellaceae; genus Enterorhabdus. Next base: position 2,247 of record CANSQW010000013.1, read on the forward strand.
CATCCTCGATCGCACTATGATCGACTTTGCATTCCGGACTTCCGTCCTTAGCAGACAGGAGACGCCATGGCAAATCAGGCAACCTCGCACAACCGCGTCTACTCGCGTTCGTACCTCACGAAGATGAAGGTAGCCGAGGCCATGGACAGGCTCTGTTACCAGAAGCCCTTCGGTAAGATCCGCATCGAGGACATCGTGCGCGAGTCAGGCGTGAGCCGCTCGAACTTCTACCACAACTTCGAGGACAAGAACGCCGTGGTCAACTGGCTGAGCCGGCAATGCCACGCCAATGGGATCTTCCGCATCGGCCGCGACCTCACGTGGTTCGAGGGGCACCTGATCACCACCCGCGACATGGCGCGGTTCACCTGCCTCTTCCGCGAGGCGTCCAACTGCGATGACTACGACGCTGCCGTGCCGTCCTTCGTACGCGGACGCCAGCAGAACCTGCGCGAGACCATCCTCGAGTTCCAGCGCAAGCCCCTCACCGACCAGCTGGAGTTCGAGATACTCGCCTTTCCGACCTGCGAGGTGGTCATGGCGTCGCGATTCCGCAACAACGAGCTTCCCTATACGCTCAAGCAGTTCTGCGAGCACCTGGTGGCCATGACGCCGCGCGCCCTCTACCAGGCCCTCGAGCACCCTGTCTCAGCGCCCCTCGCCGGGGAGATAGCCGAGGCGCGGGGCTAGGCGCGCTCCGGAGGATTCCGCGCCCCCTTCGCGGCACGCTCAACCTTTTGGTTTCAGATGGCTTCTGAGGCTGTTACGGATGAGGCTGCCAAGAGGCTCTTCGTCCATGCCACCTCCACAATGGGGGAATCACTGGCATCGACACGAGAAGGCGAGGGCCTATGAAACTTCCTGACATCAGCCGGCGCACCTTCGTCGCTACCGCCGCGGCGGGTGGGGCGGCCGTGGGACTGGGCGCCATCGGGGGCGCCGATCCCGCTGATGCGCTCACCCCAGCCGAGCCCCTCGGGGGCAGCTGGGTGCGCACCACCTGCTCGCCCAACTGCACCGGCGCCTGCGGTGTCGAGGCGTGGGTGGAAGACGGCCAGGTGCGCATGGTGCGCCAAGCCGCCGACTATCCCTACGAGCACTACAACCCGCGCGGGTGCCTCAAGGGACTCTCCGTCAACACCATCCTCCACGGGCCCGACCGCCTGACCATGCCCCTCGTGCGCAACGAGGCCGGCGAGCAGGTGGAAGCGGACTGGGACACCGCGCTCGACGACGCCGCCGGCCGGCTGCGCGCCATCATGGACGAGTACGGCCCCAATTCCGTGGGCGTCATCTACCAGGTGCAGGGCACCGGCCACATCCAGAAGGGCGCGCTCGTGCGCATTGCCAACACCTTCGGCTGGTCGGTCATCGGCGGCTATGAGCTCAACGGCGACCTGCCGATGTTCTGGCCCGAGACCTTCGGCTGCCAGAGCGAGGAGCTGGAGTCCTACTGCTGGGAGGACTCGCGGCTCACGCTCATCTTCGGCTCCAACATCATGGTCACGCGCATGCCCGACGCGCACTTCCTCACCTATTCCCAGGAGGCGGGCGGCAAGGTCATCTACTTCGATCCCAACTACTCCGCCTCGGCGGAGAAGGCCGACGAGTGGGTGCGCATCGCGCCCGACTCCGACGGCGCCTTCGCGCTGGCCATGGCCAAGGTCATCATCGACGAGGGGCTCTACGACGCCCACTTCATGGCCACCTACACCGATGCGCCCCTGCTCATCAACTTGGCCACCGGCAAGCGCATCCTGGCCGACGACGTGGCGGGGCTCGCCGCCGTGCCCGACGTTCCCGACTATCGGTCGAGCTTCGTGGCCTTCGACCAGGCGAGCGGCGCGCTGGCCGCGGTGACGCCGCTTGAGCTGCCCGACAACGCCTACGCGCTGACCGGCTCCTTCGACGTGCCCCTCAAGGACGGCAGCACCGTCCAGGCCAAGACGGGCTTCCAGCTGCTGACCGAGCAGCTGGAAGCGTACACGCCCGAGGACGCCTCCGTCATCTGCGGCATCGACCCCGACGTCATCACGCGCATCGCCCGCGAGGCCGCCACGGTGAAGCCTCTGCACATCATCTTCGGCGGCGGCACCCAGCAGTGGTACCACGGCGACCTGAAGGGCCGCGCCTGCGCGCTCGTGGCGTGCCTGACGGGCAACATCGGCCAGCTGGGCGGCGGCATCTCCACCTATGTCGGCCAATACAAGACGCGCTTCAACACCGCCAGCTGGATGGTGCCGCCCGACGCCGTCAAGGCGTCCTGCCCGTTCCACTACGCGGTGAACGGCCCCACGCCGCTCATGAAGGCCACCTACCCCAAGGACGGCTTCAAGGCCCTCGTGGTGGGCTGGGGCAACCCGCTCGAGCAGCACAACGTGGCCGACTGGCTGCGCGGCGCGCTGGCCTCGGGCCAGATCGAGTGCCTGGTGAGCCTGGACTTCCAGCGCACCCTCACCGTGGCCGAGTCCACCGTCGCCTTCCCCTGCGCCAGCTGGTACGAGAAGACCGAGCTCACCACCACCCCGCTGCACCCCTACGTGCAGCTCCAGCAGCGCATCGTCGACCCGCCGGGCCAGGCCCAGGAGGAGATCTGGGTGCTCACCGAGCTGGCCAACCGCATCGACCCGTCGAAGGCCGAGGCGTGGCCGCGCTTCGCCCCGGAGGACTCGGAGAAGCGCGCTGACGAGGTGCTGGCGCTGCTGCTGCGCGAGGGCGGCCCCACCATTAACCACCTCACGCCTGAACTGCTGCGCGAGGGCCCGGGCAAGCTGGCCCACAGCAACCCCGGCGAGAAGCGCATACCCTTCTGGGAGCAGGTCAACGAGCGCATCCCCTTCCCCACCGTCTCGCGCCCGAACCCCCTCGACGTCACCTCCAAGTTCGTGCGCTCCGGGCGCATCGAGTTCTACCGCGACGAGGACATCTTCCTCGACCTGGGCGAGCAGCTTCCCTGCTACAAGCCGCCCTTCGAGGACACGGAGTACGCCGCCAACCCCGACGCGCGCGAGCTCTACCCGCTGGGCTACACCACGCGCAACAGCGCCTTCCGCGTCCACGCCACCTACGTGAACAGCCCGTTCATGCTGGAGATGCAGGACAACACGCCCAAGGTGTGGCTCAACCCCGCCACCGCCGCCGAGCGCGGCCTCAAGAACGGCGACTGGGTAGAGGTCTACAACGACCGCGGCACCGTGCAGGGCCAGCTCGTGGAAGATCCCGGCGTCTATCCCACGCAGTGCATCTTCGACCAGGGCTGGTGGTCGCACTACGACAACGGCACGAGCTACAACTCGCTCATCTGGCCGTGGATCAACCCCACCAACGAGGCGTACTACCTGGTGAGCGTCTGGTCGCCCAACATGGCCTGGAACGAGACCGCCTGCAACGTGCGCCTGTACGAGGGAGGCCGGCCTCAGGTGGTCACCGACACCGGCAAGAGCGTCCTCCAGGGCGGCGCGGGGGCGGCCTCGCCCGTCGAGTACGGGAAGGAGGCGTAGATCATGCGATACGCCATGGCAATCGACCTCGACCGCTGCATCGGGTGCCGGACCTGCGCGGTGGTCTGCAAGAACTTCAACGCCCAGCCCCAGGGCATCTGGTGGAACCGCGTGTTCACCAGCGGCACCCCGGAATACGACGTGGCCGTGAAGGTGGACGGGCAGCTGCGGATGGAGTTCGTCCCCATCAGCTGCCAGCACTGCACCGACGCCCCCTGCGTCACCGCCTGCCCCACGCAGGCGTCCTACGTTGACGCGGACACGGGCACGGTGCTCATCGACTACGAGCGCTGCATCGGGTGCCGCATGTGCGCGAGCGCCTGCCCCTACGGCGTGCGCCAGTACAACTGGGGGAAGCCCGCCAAGATGGTGGGCTTGGGCGACACCGTCTACGAGTACGGCTACCCGCGCGACTACCGCGACGACGGCCACCTGGTGTACGCGCCCGAGCGCCCCGAGGGCGTCATGGAGAAGTGCACCTTCTGCGCGCAGCTCACCTCCCAGGGCGAGGATCCGGCCTGCTGCACCGCGTGCCCGGGCAACGCGCGCATCTTCGGCGACCTAGACGACGCGAGCTCGGCCATCCGGACGTACCTGGACGGCACCGACCGCGAGCCGTTCACCTTGGGCGACGAGTACCACACCGAGCCCAACGTCTTCTACCTGGCATCCCATGAGGTGTCGCAGGAAAACCCGCTGGAAGACGCGGCTGACGAGAAGGGGGCGTAGGGTCATGGAGAAGTCAACGCGCATCGTGGGCATCGTCGGCGCCGTGCTGCTGGTCGCCGGCGCCGTCGGCTGGGGAATCCAGCTCTCGGGGGGCCTGCTCGCCCACTCGGGCATGACCAACATCTTCCTGTGGGGCGTCATGATAGCCATGTTCGCCTTCCTGGTGGGCTTCGGCGCCGGCTCGCAGCTGGTGGCCAGCGCCATCTGGCTGACCGGCCGCGAGGATCTGCGGCCGCTGGCGCGCACCGCCGCCACGTGGGGGCTCGCCTGCGTGGCCGGCGCCGGCGTGGCCATCCTGGCCGACCTGGGCGCCCTGCGCAACATCCTGGCCATGATCGTGGGCCTGAACCTGCGCTCGCCCCTGGCCTGGGACATGATCGCCATGACGGCGTTCATCGTGCTGGCCGTCATCGAGCTGGTGGCCATGGCCCGGCAGTCCCCGCGCACCCAGCTGTGGGCGGTGCTGGCCGGCGTGGCCGCGGTGGCGCTCCAGGTGGTGGAGGGGCTGCTGTTCTCCACGCAGAACGCGCACAGCTGGTGGGCCACGCCCATCATGCCGGTGGACTTCCTGGCCGTGGCCTTCGTGAGCGGCTCGGCGCTCATGCTGCTCATCGCCTGCATGAGCGGCCGGCTGCGGAAGGAGGGCGCGGCCGAGGCCCCCAGGGCCGACCATGCCGCCCCCGCCGAGGAGGGCGCCGGGGCCGCAGGGGCCGTCTCGTGGCTGGCGCGCTTCTGCGCCTGGGCCATCGCGGCGCACCTGGTGCTCGCCCTGGCCGACCTGGCCCTGGTGGTCGCCGAGGGTACGCCGCAAGCCGGCGGCGTGCTGGATGTGCTGAGCGCCTACGCGCCGCTGTACGCGAGCGAGCTGGTGCTTCCCGCCGTAGCCATGGCCATCCTGTTCTCCGCGGGCCGCAAGGGCAGCCGGCCGTGGTGCGCGGCGGCCGCCGTGCTCACCATGGCGGGCATCCTCGCCCACCGGATGATGCTGCTGTACCCGGCATACAACGCGCCGTCGCTGTACCTCCAGCTGTCGGGGACGCCCTACACCACCGGGCCCTACCCCATCTCGACCGGCCGCTACCTCGACTGGGACGCCACCTTCGGGCTTGCCACGGCCTACGTTCCCGCGCCAGCCGAGCTGCTGGCCACACTGCTGCCCGTAGGCGTCGCCCTGCTGGCAGCCGCCGTGCTCACCTGGATGGTGCGCCGCGCCGCCTGCCCCGGGGCACACGCCAACTGCGACTTGTAGGCAACGGAGGGGCGGGCGCCGCTCGGTGAGCCCACGGGCGCCCGCAGCGGGGCCTGGTCGGGCGGCCTGGTCGGGCGTGAGTGGGGCGCCGCTTCCTCGCCCCCCACTCACGCCTTCACGCAAGAGGGCCCCGGCGCCGCCTGGCACCGGGGCCCTCTGTTCTGCGCTTTCCTACGCGTAGAACAGGATCTCGTTGTACGTGGGCACCGGCCAGTGCTCATGGGCGACGATGATCTCCATGGCGTCGACGGCCGCGCGCAGGTCGTCCATGACGGGGATGATCTCGTGCGCGTTCATGTTGGCGCGCTCCTGCTGGTCGGCGATTTCGAGCGAGGCGTAGTGCAGCTCGTGCAGCTTCTCGAGCAGCACGTTGACACGAGCCGCGCCCTCGGTCAGCTGGCGCAGGCGCGCCTCCTGGGGGCTCAGGTCGGCGTCGGCCATGACCCCGCGCACCTGGAAGATGTTACGCGCCACCTCGGCCGCGTAGTTGTTGATGGCCGGCAGGTAGTCGCGGCGCACCAGGCGCTTCATGGTGCGGATCTCGATGTTCATGATCTTGTTGTACTTCTCGAGCTTCACCTCGTAGCGGCTGCGCACCTCGGTCTCGGAGAGCACGCCGAACTCCTCGAACAGGTCGATGGACTTCTGCGCCACCAGGCAGGGCAGCGCGTCAGCCGTGGTGCGGTTGTTGGCCAGCCCGCGACGGGCGGCCTCCAGGGGCCATTCGTCGGAGTAGCCGTCGCCGTTGAAGATGATGCGCTGGTGGTCGGTCAGCGTGCGCTTGATGTAGTCGATGGCAGCGGCCTCGAACTGCTCGGCCGGCACGGCCTCCATGGTGTCGGCGAACTCCTTGAGCGACTTGGCCATGGCGGTGTTGAGGATCATGTTGCTGTCCGACAGGTTCTGCGCGCTGCCGGGCATGCGGAACTCGAACTTGTTGCCCGTGAAGGCGAAGGGGCTCGTGCGGTTGCGGTCGGTGTTGTCCTTGAGGAAGTTGGGCAGCACGTCCACGCCCAGGTCCATGGCCACGCGCTCGGCCGAGGTGTAGTCATGGTCGTCCACCAACGCGTCCACCACAGCGCCCAGCTCGTCGCCCAGGAAGATGGACACGATGGCCGGGGGCGCCTCGTTGGCGCCCAGGCGATGGTCGTTGCCGGCGCTGGCGGCCGACATGCGCAGCAGCTCCTGGTACTCGTCGACCGCCTGAATGACGCCGGTGAGGAACACGAGGAAGCGCAGGTTCTCGATGGGGTTCTCGCCGGGATCGAGCAGGTTCTTGCCGCCGGCCGAGATAGACCAGTTGTTGTGCTTGCCCGAGCCGTTGATGGATTCGAAGGGCTTCTCATGCTGGAGGCACACCAGGCCGTAGTGGCTGGCCAGCAGCTTCATCTCCTCCATGGTGAGCAGGTTCTCGTCGATGGCGCGGTTGGTCTCGGCGAAGATGGGCGCCAGCTCATGCTGGGCCGGAGCCACCTCGTTGTGCTTGGTCTTGGCCGACACGCCCAGCTTCCACAGCTCGTCGTCGAGCTCCTTCATGAAGTTGTTGACCGTGGGGCGGATGGCGCCGAAGTAGTGCTCTTCGAGCTCCTGGCCCTTGCACGGCGGGTAGCCGAACAGCGTGCGCCCGGTGAGCACCAGGTCGAGGCGGTTCTCGTAGTCCTTCTCGGAGATGAGGAAGTACTCCTGCTCGGCGCCGAGGGTGGTGGTCACGCGGGTGGCGGCGTCATCGCCGAACAGCTCGAGGACGCGGTGGGCCTGGTCCTCGATGGCGCGCATCGAGCGCAAAAGCGGCGTCTTCTTGTCAAGCGCCTCGCCGGTGTAGGAGCAGAAGGCGGTGGGGATGCAGAGCACCTCGTCCTTGATGAAGGCGTAGGAGGTGGGGTCCCAGGCAGTGTAGCCGCGGGCCTCGAAGGTGGCGCGCAGGCCGCCGGAGGGGAAGCTCGACGCGTCGGGCTCGCCCTGGATGAGCTCCTTGCCGGAGAACGTCATGATGGCGCGGCCGTCGTCGGTGGGGTCGATGAAGCCGTCGTGCTTCTCGGAGGTGATGCCGGTGAGGGGCTGGAACCAGTGGGTGTAGTGGGTGGCCCCCTTCTCGATGGCCCACTCCTTCATGGCGTGGGCGACCACGTTGGCCACGTCGATGTCGAGCGGCACGCCCTCCTTGATGGTTCGCATGAGCTGCTTGTACGTGGCCTTGGGCAGGCGCTCCTGCATCGTGTGCTCGTTGAACACCATAGATCCGTAGATGTCTGAGACTCTCGCCATCGGGGTACGCTCCTCACTTGTCTCCGTGTCCCGGGTGGCTCCCTACCCGCCGCGGACGCGTATCTGGAAAAGATACCACGCGAGATCGAGAGCCTTCCCCTCAACTGCCGTCTATCAAGCTAAAGGCCGAATGTTTCCAGGAGTTTTCTAGGGAGGGAAGGCTGTGTTGCGCGCGGGCACGACGCGACCGGCGCGCGCGGGCGCAGGCGGCGCGCCCGCGCGGAAGCCTTCGCGTGAGGCAATGCCAGCTAGGCCGGCCTGCGGGGCAGCCAATTCTCGTGACATTAATAGTAGATATAATCTATTATATGCTTGTATCTAAGTAAGGAAGGACGCGCACGGACCGCCCGTCGAAAGGCGCGGCCGGGAGGAAGGAGCCCCATGGAAAGCTACTACAACCCCGAGGATCTGAGTCTGTTCTCCGCCGACGGCGTGGGCGAGGGCGCACCCGAGCTGTGGGACCTGTACATGGCCTACTACGGCAAGGTGTTCGAGGAAGGCGAGCTGACCGCCCGGGAGAAGGCGCTCATCGCGCTGGCCGTGGCCGCCACCGTGCAGTGCCCGTACTGCATCGACGCCTACACCAACTCCTGCATGGAGAAGGGCGTCACGCTCGAGCAGATGACCGAGGCCTTCCACGTGGCCAACGCCATTCGCGGCGGCGCGGCGCTGGCCCACGGCGTGCAGATGAAGAAGCTCGTCGAGCAGCTGGAGATGTAGGGGGCCGCGCCCCGATGACGAGCCGGGCGAGGCAGCGGCGCGCAAGGCAGCCGCTCCCCTCCGGCCCGCGCTACCCGAGGAGGAGCAATGCCCGGATTAGAGGAGGTGCGGGAGGCACTGGCCGCATACCCGCCGTTCTGGGAGAGGGCCGACGCGTTCGGCACCACCGAGGACGCCCTGGACACCCTGCAGATCAACATCGGCCTGAAGTGCAACTTCGCGTGCAAGCACTGCCATGTGGAGTCGAGCCCCGCGCGCACCGAGGAGATGTCGCGCGAGACGCTCGAGCAGTGCCTGCGCGTCTTTCGCGACCGCGGCTTCAAGGTGATCGACGTCACCGGCGGCGCGCCCGAGATGAATCCGCATTACGAGTGGTTCCTGCGCGAGGCCGTGGCAGCCGGCGCCCAGGTGATGACCCGGTCGAACCTGGCCATCTGCGAGGAGCCGGGCTACGAGCACCTGCCCGAGCTGTGGGCCGACCTGGGCGTGACCGTCATCGCATCGCTCCCCCACTACGTCAAGCGCACGTCCGAGAAGCAGCGCGGCGCAGACAGCTTCGACCCCGCCATCCGCCTGCTGCAGCGCCTGTGCGCGCTGGGCTACGGGCGCGGGCCGGGATTCGGGCCCGACGCGGGCGCACTCGAGCTCGACCTGGTGTTCAACCCCAACGGCGCCGTGCTGCCGCCCGACCAGAAGGCGCTCGAGCGCGAATACAAGCAGAAGCTGGCAGCCGACTTCGGCATCAGCTTCGACAACCTGTTCGTCATCACCAACGCGCCCGGCGGTCGCTTCGGCGCGCGGCTGCTGGACACCGGCAACATGGATCGCTATATGGGCAAGCTGATCGGCGCGTTCAACGGCGACACGCTGGAGGGCATGATGTGCCGCACCCAACTGTCGGTGCGCTGGGATGGGCGGCTCTACGACTGCGACTTCAACCAGGCGATGGAGCTGCCCTGCAGAAGCGGGCTCACCATCGCCGACCTGGCCGCCGACCCGTCGCTGCCGCTGCAGCGCAACATCGCCTTCGCCAACCACTGCTACGCCTGCACCGCTGGCGCGGGCAGCAGTTGAGGCGGCGCCACGGCGTAGGTCTACGCCACCTACCACCTGCGGCCGCGAGGGGCGCGCGGGCACCTGAGGGCGCGAGGGGCGCGACGGGTACCTGAGGGCGCGACGAGCACCTGAGGCCCTGCAGGCCAGCCTCCCTCCGGACGCCTTATCTGCAGATCGCCGGGAGCAGACCGCAGCCGGCGCCGACGTTTTGGAGGCAAGTTTCCCAATTCTGTTGACTTTTATTAGATATAGTCTAATATAGGTGTCGGTCTGAAGCACAGGCGAAGCCGGGATCTCACCCCCTAGAGATTCCGGCTTCGCCCGTTTTCGCCCCTCCTTCCCAGGCGGACACTCGCGCGCCGAGCGCCTCCTGCGCGCCTTCCTCGTGCCGGGCGGCCCCCCGCCGGACGCCCCCCTTCCCAAGCCGGGTCGCCGACGTGCCGGGCCAGCCCTCGTCGCGCCGTGCCGCCCCCTTCGAGGCCGGCCTCTGTCGCACTGTCCCCACGCGCACCTTCCTCGCACTGGGTGGCCCCCACCGGGTTGCCTTTCTTCCCCGCGCCAGTTCGCCCCCCCCCAGGCGGACGCTTGCGCGCCGAGCGCCTCCCGCGCGCCTTCCTCGTGCCGGGCGCCCCCCCGCCGGACGCCCCCCTTCCCGAGCCGGGTTGCCCTCTCCTTTCCCGCGTACCGGAAGCGATCTGCGCGCCTTCCCCGAGCCGGGGCTCTTCGCGTCGTCTCCCAGCGTTTCTCAGCCTCGACCGTACAGCGGTCGCCACGCTTTAGCGTCACGTGTTCACGGCCGCATTGCGCCGGTTTTTGCGCCAAGATGTTTCACGTGAAACACTTGTTCTTGCATCGAGCCGCGCGAGGACGCGGACGTCGCGCCCCGTCCATTTCGAGGCTTTTCTGTTAGCTTTGCCGAACTCGCCAAGCGGCACGCTGCGGGAGGTGTATTCTTTTCGCGCAAGCGCCGGAGACGCAGGGAGGGGCCGCCGCCGACCGCATCGCAACACACGCCGCAGCGCGCCCGCACCACGTCGAAGGGAAGCCCATGGTCGAGAAGCACCGCCACCGCGAGTTCATCGGATACCAGGTGTATTCCACCCAGCGTTCCCTCGCCCGCTCGCTCGAGCTGTGCCTGGCGCCCTTCGGTATCACCACTGGCCAGTACAACGCGCTCAACCAGCTGGAAGAGCACGGCGCCATGACGCAGAAGAGCCTCGCCGAGCTGCTGAAGAAGGAGCAGGCCACCGTCGCCCGCTCGCTCGAACGCCTTGTGCAGCGCGGCCTGGTCACGCGCACGCCCGACCCGAAGGATCGTCGCGCGAACATCGTGGAGGTCACCCCCGAGGCCAGCCAGCTGCTCTCCGAGATCGAGCCCGTCGTCACCCAACGTCAGCGGCAGGTGGCCGAGGGCATCTCCGAGGAGGACCTCGACGTATTCTTCGACGTCCTCGCCCAGATCGAGAGCAACGCCATCAAGGCCGCCGAATCCACCCGCGACTAGCCCCGCCCCCGCCCCGCCTCGCACCAGCACCTGCGCTCCGGATCGCCCACGCGCCCGGCTCCTCCGCTCGCGCGCCTGCGGCTTGAGCCGCCGTCGGAACGCTAGCCGCCCAATCGCCTCGAGGTCCCTGCCCGAGCGCCCCGCAGCTCGACCCCCCCCCGGGGGGGGCTTCAGCCCTCCCTCAGCCAGCCCCTCTCGCACCCTCCTTCGAATCTGCCCGCATGTCACCTGGCGCCCGCGCTGGCCGCCTCGCATTCTCGCACCCGCAGACGACGGGCCTTCGCGCCATCATGCCGTCGCGTCGTCGCTCCACCGCTCCACCGCATCGACGAAGCGACGACCAAGGGCCTTCGCCGCATGTTCCGCAGACGAGTGTTTCACGTGAAACATTCGTTCCCCGACGGCACCCCCCCCCCCCACCGAACCGACGCCCCCGCGCCGCGGCGGGCCGGGGCTCTCGCCCGGCCGCGGGGCCGCGGCGCCCGGGGGGGCCCGG
>CANSQW010000014.1 GCA_947649215.1 uncultured bacterium
GCCCGCGAAGGCGGGTGAGTAGCGTGGAGGATCGCGGTACCTTCGAGTCGGTGCGCACGCGCCTGGAGGAGATCGTCGAGGCCGTGGGCGCCGAGGACGTCACGCTTGACGAGGCGCTCGCCCTCTACGAGGAGGCCGTCAAGCTGGGGCTTGCGGCCTGCGACTTGAGCGAGAAGGACGTGGAGGCGGCCTTCCCCGAGGATGCCCCGGCCGACGCCGCCGACGCCGCCCCAGCCGCCGACGACGCCGCCCCGGCGGACCTTGCCGCCGAGCCTGTCGCCGAGGAAGCCCCCGCGCCCGAGGGCGCCGATCCTGTCGCCCAGGACTAAGGAGGCCCCATGGACGAAGCGCGCATTCTCGATGTCGTCCGGTCGCCCGCTGACCTCAAGGTGCTGACCGAGGAGGAGCTGGGCATCCTGGCGCAGGAGATCCGCGAGGAGATGATCGCCATCACCTCGCGCACCGGCGGGCACCTCGCCTCGTCCCTCGGCGCCGTGGAGATCATCCTCGCCGTCCACAGCCTGCTCGACACTCCCAAGGACAAGCTCATCTTCGACGTGGGCCACCAGGCCTACGCGCATAAGCTGGTGACCGGCCGCCTCGGCGACTTCGACACCCTGCGCTCCTATGGCGGCATCTCGGGCTTCCCCAAGCCCGACGAGAGCCCCTACGACGTGCATCCCTCGGGCCATGCGTCCGACTCGCTCTCGGTGGCCACGGGCCTGGCCAAGGCACGCGTGCTCTCCGGCACCGACGAGAAGGTGGTCGCCGTCATCGGCGATGCCGCGCTCTCCGGCGGCATGGCCTTCGAGGCCCTCAACTACATGGGCGCCGAGCAGCTGCCGCTTGTGGTCATCCTGAACGACAACGAGCGCTCCATCTCGCGCAACGTCGGGGCGCTCATGAAGCACCTCGGCTACATGCGCACCACCGCCGAGTATCGCGACGCGCGCGACTCCTTCCAGGAGCTGCTCGAGACCCGGGCGCCGCTCGGTCGCGCCATGGCGCGCTTCGGCAAGAACATGAAGGAGTCCATCAAGCAGATGGTCATCCCGCACTCGATGATGTTCGAGCAGCTGGGCATCGTGTGCACCGCGCCCGTGGACGGCCACGACATCGCGGCCCTGCGCGAGACGCTCGCCGTGTGCCTGGCGGCTGACGCGCCCGTGCTCATGCACGTGGTGACGAAGAAGGGCGCCGGCTACGAGCCCGCCGTGCGCGACCCCGAGCGCTTCCACGGCGTGGGGCCCTTCGACATCGAGACGGGCGCCGATGTGCCCAAGAAGCCTGGCGCGCCCAGCTACACGAGCGTGTTCGGCGAGGCCCTCGTGCGCGAGGCGCGCGCCGACGAGCGCATCGTCGCCATCACGGCGGCCATGGAGGGGGGCACGGGCCTCAAGCCCTTCGCCGCGGCGTTCCCCGAGCGCTTCGTGGACGTGGGCATCGCCGAGGAGCAGGCCGTCGCCATGGCGTCGGGCCTGGCCATCGGCGGGAAGAAGCCGGTCGTGGCCGTCTACTCCACCTTCATGCAGCGCGCCATCGACCAGATGGCCATCGACTGCGCGCTGCCCGACCTCGACGTGGTGTTCGCGCTCGACCGCGCCGGCATCGTTGGCGAGGACGGCCCCACCCACCACGGCATGTTCGACCTGGTCTACACGCGGATGATCCCGAACATGCGGGTGATCGCCCCCTCCGACGAGGCCGAGCTGGCCGACGCGCTGCACACGGCGCTCGCCCTGGGAGGCCCCGTCGCCATCCGCTACCCGCGCGGCGCGGCCGAGTGCGTGGCGGTGCCCGAGGAGCCGCAGGTGCTCCCCGTGGGCGTGAGCCGGCTTCTGCGCGAGGGGAGCGACGTGGCCATCCTCGCCTTCGGCTGCATGGCGCCGCGCGCGCTCAAGGCGGCCCGCCTGCTGGCCGCCCGCGGCATCGAGGCGCGCGTGGTTGACATGCGCTGGGTGAAGCCCATGGACGAGGAGGCCATCCGCGACGCCTGCGACACGCGCCTCATCGTCACCGTGGAGGCTGGCGTCATCGCCGGCGGCGCAGGCGAGGGCGTCTGCGGCTACTTGGCCGAGATGGGTCTCGACTCGCCGGTGCGGATGCTCGGCGTGCCTGACGTGTTCGTCCCCCAGGGCAGGTCTGACCTGCTGGTGGAGGATCTGGGCCTGTCACCCGAGGGCATCGCCAACGCCATTCTGGAGACCCTGGCCGAGCAGGTGGCGTAGGGCCGCCGCGCGCCTGGCGCCGCCGGCGTGCGCGGCTCCCACGCGTAAAGTGGCCAAAAAACGCGCTTTGACGACACCTCGGCCCGCCCCGCGCGACGTTCCGCGCGCAAAACCCCAGGTCGCGAGAATTGGGCCGCGCGCCTACCACGCGCCGGGGGCGGAAAGCGGCCGCATTTCGTCGTCAAGTCGTCAATTTTGGCCACTTTGCGTGCGATCTGCTGCACATTGGGTGAGCGATGGCTGTTGTCTGTAACCATACTGTTATATACTCTGGGGTCAGGGAAAGCGCGGCGAGGCATGGTCGCGGCTCTCCTTGGATATCCGACGAAAGATGGGAACATAATGCAGCGCTCAACTACTCCTGTTCTCGGGAAGGGCCTTTGCAGTGGGGCCCTGTCCCTCATCGTCGCCTCCACCTTGGCCACGGGCATGACGCCTGCCATCGCCCTGGCCGACGAGACGACGCCCCTCGCGACGGCTGAGGCCGCCTCGGAGACCGCACCCCCCCCCCTTCTCTGAAAGCGATCCCGCGCTAGCCAGCGCGGATGGCGGCGACCCTGCCGCGCCGGGCGCTGCCCGATCCCTGGCCGATACCGGCCTCAGCATCGCCGGCGGCGTCGCTGGCACCGACTACGCCGTTGACGATGCGGCCAAGAAGATCGTCTTTACCTCCGGCAAGACGATGACCGTGAGCGGCGTGTCCCAGGGCTATACCCTGGAGGTGGCCGCCGGTGTTCACGCCACCCTCGTCCTGGATAACGTGACCATCCAGTTCTCGCGCACGGGCGACAGCCAGAAGGTGCCCCTCAACATCGTCACCAACCTCATGGACGTGGGAGGGGAGGAGCGCGAGACGGCCGCAACCGACGGCACGCAGATCGCCAACCCCACCTCGCTCCACCTCATCCTGGCTGACGGCTCCACCAACACCCTGACCGCCGGCTACGGTGCACCAGCCCTTCGCTGCGGCGAGGGGTCGCGTCTCGTAGTGGACGACGCAATCCTGAACATCGATGATAAGGGCAATCCCATCGTGCCCAACGAGGGTCGTATTCCCTACGACTGCGCCTTGCAGGACGGTACGCAGCTGAAGAAGAACGATCCCCTCTACCTCATGGACAGCGCGAAGCCCGGTAAGCTTGTCTGTGAGGGTGGCTCGGGTGGTGCCGGCATCGGCAGCGGTCCCCACGAGAACTCCGGCTATATGGAGTTCAACGGCGGTGACATCACCGCTTACGCCTATGGAAACAGCAGTAGCGCTACAGAGCAGTACAACCATACGGGTGCGGGCATCGGCGGCAGCATCGGCGGTGGCGCAACCCTTACGATCTTCAACGGCGGTGTGGTGGACGCGAAGGGCTCCTACCACGGCGCGGGCATCGGTGCCGGCTGCACTACAACTTCAGGTGACTGGGGCGGTGAATACAGCGCTGCCAATCGCACTCCCATCCCCGGGGCCATCATTTCACGTGAAAGCGAGCGTGCTGGCGGTAGCGGTCGACCCCTCTGCCGAGACATCACCGTCAACGGCGGCAACATCACCTCGGAGGGCTACATCCACGGTTTCGCCTTCGGCGGGGCCTGCGGCTCGGCTTCAAACGCCGGACACAAACTGGTTATTACCGGAGGCAACCTCACGCCGGTCAATGCTTCGGATGGCTCGAAGCTCCTCGGCGCGACGGGCATGGAGATCGTTGTGCAGGGCGGATCGTTCTACGTGCCCAGCTTCGGCGGATCGGTCACCGACGGCCGTGGCCATGCCTTGCAGATGGTTACCATCAACCTAGACGGCTTCGACGAGCTGAAGGGTGCCCAGCTTAAGAACCTCACCGTCACTGTGGACGGTGCGCCTCTTACCGACAGCGCGGGTAAGCCCTACGATTACGGCATGCCCTACGGCGTGGACAGCTCTGGTTGCGTATACTTCTGGCTGCCGAGCGAAGTAAACGGAAAGCCGCTTGCTGATCAGACGGTGTCCATCGGCAACTTTGAGACCTCGGTGATTGACCCTGATACGGGTAATCGCACTGATGTGCCCTCCGACTTCGACTTCGTGGTGCCTAACCCCGGCACCGGGTCGCTGGCCAAACGCTATGTGGAGATTGACATCGACAGCTATGTCGACAAGACGCCTGATCTAAAGAAGTCGCTGTTCAAGCGTTATAACGGTCTGCCTGTCGGCCTCGACGGAGGTCTCGCCCAGACTATCGCGTCTTTCAACGTGCCAGCTGGTGAGCCTAAGGACAAGTTCCTCGACAGCGCCGACACCATGACTTTCAGTTCGCAGCGCACCCACGATAAGAACGGCGACGCTACCACTGACACCATCCAGCCCGGTGCCGATTTCTCCGATGTGGGTGACTACGATCTCATTGTGGAGTCGAAGCAGTATTCGGGCGACGCCAGCTTCCAGAAGTCCTTCTGGGGCCACAAGCTGTACTTCTCGGCTGCCATCACGCCAGCTGACTCCCGCGTCAGCGTGCTGAACCACGTGATCGACTACGACGAGACCATCACCCGCGCCTCCAAGCCGGTGAAGGGCGTCACCTTCACCGCCCACGTCATGCCCCGTGATGAGGCAGGCGAGAACGGCGAGGCCCCCGAGGCGAAGACCTGCGCCTCGCCCAACGGCACCGTGCAGTTCTACGCGAACGGCGTGGCCGTGGGCGATCCGGTTCAGGCCGTGGCCGCAGGCGATCTGACCGACACCGGCTACCACTACAGCGTGGCCACCCTCAACTGGGACAAGACCGGTGTGCAGATCCCCCGCAACCCCGATGGCACCATCGAGATCACGGCCAAGTTCAACGGCGGCACCAACTATCTGAAGTCCGAGAGCAACGACGACCGCACCACTGAGGACGAGGAGCCCGACTTCCCCTTCGGCTCTACGCCGGAGATCACGGTGAAGCCGCAGAACCCCGATCCCACGGTGCCCGTGCCCGACATCTCCCCGGAGGACATAGCCAAGCCTGGCGAGAAAGACCCCGACGCTACCGACAAGGATCTCACCAACACCCTGCACTCCACGGCCAACGACAGCGTTTCCTACCCGGTGCGCCCGAACGCGAAGCCGCTCACGCCCGAGGGCGGGCTCAAGGACTGGGTGGACCAGCGCTACGACATCCCCGCCGGCTGCGAGGTGTCCTCCATCACCGTGAAGAACGCCGACGGCACGCCGGCCGCGGCCGTCGACCCCTCCAAGCCCGGCAGCTACCGGGTGGACGTGGTGGTGCGTGATCCCGTCACGGGCAACACCACCACCATCGCCGTGGACTACGCCATGGTGAACCCGCCGTCCGTCACCATCCCCACCACGCCCGACGGCCCGAAGGACGTGCCTCCCGACACGGTGGGCGACGAGCCCAACGGCGGCACGGTGCACGGCACCGGCCACGACACAGTGAGCCGCCCCGTGAAGGAGGGCCACGTCGAGTCGCCTGACTCGCTCAAGGAGTGGGCGGAGTCGCGCTTCGACATCCCCGAGGGCTGCACCATGAGCACGCCGACCATCTCCCAGGACGGCAAGCCGATCGGCTCCATCGACTGCAGCAAGCCGGGGCGCTACGAGGTGAGCTTCGTCGTCACCGACGAGCGCGGCAACACCACCACCGTGAACGTGGACTACCGCATCACCAACCCGCCGAGCGTCACCATCCCCGGCGCCACGGATCAGCCCAAGCCGCCGAGCGACCCGTCTGACCCCGCCAACCCCGGCGGCGTGGAGGAGGGCCCCGGCAACGGCACCGTGCACGCTACCTTGGAGGACACGCTCTCGCGGCCCACGGCCCCGGGGGAGAAGGACACGCCCGACACGCTCAAGGACTGGGCGGACGAGCGCTACGACATCCCCGACGACTGCGAGATCACCCGCCCCGTCATCACCGACGAGCAGGGCAACCCCCTCGACGAGATCGACCGGGGCAAGCCGGGGCGCTACGAGGTCGTCTTCGAGGTGAAGGATCCCTACGGCAACAGCACGCAGCTGGTGGTGGACTACACGGTGCACGGCGTGCCCGATGTGAAGCCCGCCGATCCCGACAAGAGCGAGCTTGTGGAGAAGGAGCCCCCGCACACCGATGAGGACGGCACGATCCATCAGGAGCTCGAGGACAAGAAGCCGGTCGAGGTGACGCCCGATCCCGCCGATCCGTCAAAGCCCCTTACCAAGGACGACATCCTGCAGGAGGTCGAGGATCGCTACGACATCCCCGAGGGGTCGCAGGTGGAGATCACCATCACCGACCCGCAGGGCAACCCCGTCGATGAGATCGACCCCACGAAGCCCGGAGACTACACGGTGTCGGTGGTCGTCACGTCGCCAGCGGGCGACACCACCACCGTGGAGATGCACTGGGTCGTCGCCGAGGGCGCGGCGAGCGTGGTTCCCGACGGAAGCGACGGGGACGCGCCCGATGCCGCAGGAGACGAGGGTGAGGACGAGAAGGAGCGTCTGAGCGCCACGCGTCTCGCCCAGACGGGCGATGAGGGCACCCTGGGGCTCTTGGCCCTGGGAGGTGCCGCCGCCTCGCTGGCTGCCGCCGTCGGCGCCCGTCTGCGCCTGCGTCGCGACTAGCAAAGGGCCGGCGTCTGGCGACGGGCGCCCTGCCTTCTACGGACGAGCCCCGCCTGGCTGTGCCGGGCGGGGCTCGTGCGCAAAATGGCCAAAAAACGCGCTTTGACGACACCTCGGCCCGCCCCGCGCGACGTTCCGCGCGCAAAACCCCAGGTCGCGAGAATTGGGCCGCGCGCCTACCACGCGCCGGGGGCGGAAAGCGGCCGCATTTCGTCGTCAAGTCGTCAATTTTGGCCACTTTGCGTGCGATCTGCTGCACATTGGCGAACGCCGCCGTCGCGGCTGCTTGGGCGTGGGCGGTGCGCTCGGCCCGCCAAGTCGCCCCCTAGCCCCGCGCCGGCTTCTCCATGATGTAGTCGTCCATGACGTAGCCCTCGCCGATGTCGGTCACCACGGCGTCGATCGTCTCGAAGCCCTTGGCCCGGTAGGCGCGGATGCCCATCTCGTTGTGCTTGTTGACCGTCAGGTACATGGCGGCAAGCCCCCGGTCGGCGCACAGCCGGTCGTAGAACTCGATCACGCGCGAGGCGAAGTGCTTGCCGCGCTCAGCGGCCAGAAGGTAGATCTTCGAGATGAAGAAGCGGTTCGTCTCGGGCTCGACGTGGCCGCCCGTGTAGCCCACCGTGCGGAAGGCGGGCTCGGCGCCCGCGGCCAGCTCAGGCCCGGTCAGCTCATCGGCCGCGCGTACGAGCCAGTACTCGTAGCCGTGCTCGGCCATGTCGCGCTCGATGGCCTCGAGGCTCTGGAAGTTGGCCACCATGTACTCGGTCTGCGCCTCGCCGATGAGCGCTGGCCAGTACTCGCGCCAGATTTCGCCGGCCAGCGCGGCCAGCTCCGCCTTCTCCTCGTCGGTGACCACCGGCTGAAACTCCACCACCATGTCGTGACCTTCCTTCCTCGATGACGTGCGGGATGCGTGTCAGCATACCGCAAGCGCATCACGCGAACCTCGAGTTTCCGGTGTGTAACGTCCGGGCTTCCCGCATGTTAAAAGGCCTTTGCGAGCCGGTTAGCAACCGCCGCTGCGGGCCGTTGCGCCTCCGGGCGATGGCATGATCGGAGGCGCCGGCGGAAAGGGGCGACGCCCAACGCGCCGCTGCGTCGGCTCGGGAAACGAGGGAGAGACGAGAGAAGGGAAGGTACGGCCATGCTTGATACGGGATCAACCGGGTTCATGCTCGTCTGCACCATGCTGGTGCTGCTGATGACGCCGGGGCTCGCATTCTTCTACGGCGGTCTATCGCGACGGAAGAACGTGGTCAACACGATGATCATGACGTTTGCGGTGCTCGGCATCGTGGGGGTCGCCTGGGTGGCGGCGGGATGGTCGTTCGCCTATGGGGGCGACGGCTCGCTGCCCTTTTTCGGCGGCGTCGACCAGCTGGGATGCCTGGGCGCCGTAAGCGATCTGCTCGCCGAGGCAGAGGGCACTCCGGATGCCTTCGCAGTGCTCTCTGGCGCGGCGACGCTCGGGCCTGAGGCCGAGGCCGGCTACCCCGGCATCATCGACATCGCCTTCCAGATGGCCTTCGCCATGATCACCACGGCCATCATCACCGGCGCGGTGGCTGGCCGCATGAAGTTCGGCGCCCTGTGCGCGTTCGCGGCCGTGTGGGTGCTCGTCGTCTACGCGCCGCTCGCCCACATGGTGTGGGGCGGGGAAGGCTCGCTCATCGGCGAGACGATCGGCGCGCTCGACTTCGCCGGCGGAGACGTGGTGCACATCAGCTCGGGTCTGACGGGGCTTGTGCTCTGCCTTATGCTGGGGCGTCGCCGCGGGTTCGCGGTCATGAGCTACCGGCCCCATAACGTGCCCTTCGTGGTGCTCGGCGCGACGCTTCTGTGGTTCGGGTGGTTCGGCTTCAACGCCGGCTCGGAGTTCGCCGCCGATGGCGTGGCGGGCCTGGCGCTCGTCAACACGGTGACGGCCTCGGCTGCGGCGCTCGTGTCGTGGCTGGCGATGGAGCGGGTGCGCGTGGGCAAGCCCACCCTCGTCGGCGCGGCCACGGGCCTGGTGGCGGGTCTGGTGGTCATCACCCCGGCTGCTGGCTTCGTGGAGCCGTGGGCGGCGCTCGTCATGGGCGTGCTCGTCTCGCCGGTGTGCTACTTCGCCATCTCGTTCTGCAAGCGGCGCCTCGGCTATGACGACGCGCTCGACGCCTTCGGCTGCCACTGCGTGGGCGGCGTCTTCGGCGGCGTGCTGACGGGCCTGTTCTGCGTGCCCGAGCTGTCGTGGACGGATTTCGGCGGTCTGCTCTACACCGGCGACCCCACGCTGCTCGGCGCCCAGGTGCTCGGCATCGTGGTGACCATCGTCTTCGTGGTGGTGGCCGACGTGGTGCTCGGGCTCATCGTGAGGGCGCTCTTCGGCGGCACCCTGCGCGTGAGCGAGGAGGACGAGGCCCTGGGCCTCGACGTGGCGACCCATGGTGAGAGCGCGTACCCCGCCTATCTGGGCCTGGACTAGCGGCCGGCCTGCGCCGGCCCCCGATGAGACGCCCGCCCCGGCGCGGGGCGCGACGAGAAGGAGGACGAATATGAAGAAGGTGACGGCCGTCGTGCGGCCCGAGAAGCTCGAGCCGCTCAAGGATGCCCTGTTCGCGGCCCGTGTGTCGGGCATGACCATCTCGCAGGCGCACGGCTGCGGCAGCCAGCACGGCTGGAAGGAGTACTACCGCGGCACCGAGGTGATGCTCAACATGGTGCCGAAGGTGCGCTTCGAGATCGTCGTGGACGACGAGCGCGTGGACGAGCTGGTGGAGGTCATCTGCCAGACGGCCCGCACCGGCGAGGTGGGTGACGGCAAGGTGTTCATCGCGCCGGTCGAGGAGGTCGTCCGCATCCGCACCGGCGAGCGGGGCGACGCCGCCGTGTAGGGGAGGGGCGGGCGGAGCGCCGGCCGGGCGCTCCGCCCCGATGCCCCGACGCGGGCGCCCTCCGTCCGGCGTGGGCGCCGTGCAGCTTCGGGGCGCAAAATGGCCAAAAATGACGACTTGACGACGCTTCCCGCGCCTTCGTGGCTTCCTTCTTTCGCAAAAGCCCAGGTCGGCTCTGCTTGCCGGGAGGCGCGGAGGCTCTTCGGAGACGAATCCCCCGATTCCCTGTCGTCAGATCGTCGTTTTTGGCCATTTTGCGCGCGCTTGGCGCGTGGGGGCGCCGCGCGGGTCGCGGTTCGTGGGTTTTGCCCGGCGTTCCCCCGCCTGTCGGGCGCGGCTGGTATGCTATCCCCATGGACAAGCTCATCTCGGGGATACTGGCCCGTCGGCGGGCCGTGGTGGCGACCTTCGTCGTCCTGGCCGTCGTGTGCGCGGCGCTCATCCCCTTCGTCAGGGTCAACTACGACATGGTGGACTACCTGCCTCCCGAGGCCCAGTCCACCGAGGCTGTGCGCATCATGGCCGACGAGTTCGATCAGGCCATTCCCAACGCGAGCGTTCTCGTCCACGACGTGGACGTGCCCGGCGCGCTTGCGTTGAAGGACGCCATCGCGCGCGTTCCCGGCGTGGAGTCGGTGCTGTGGCTCGATGACGTGGCGGACGTCGCCGTGCCGCTTGCGGCCCTTGACGAGGCGACGGTGGAGCAGTACTACCGCGACGGCGCCGCCCTGTTCCAGGTGTCGGTGGCCGAGGGGGAGGAGGGCCCTGCCATCGCGGCCCTGCGCGCCCTCGTCGACGAGGCGGGGCCTGGCAACGCCGTGGCCGGCGAGGCCATGGACACCGCCCAGATGCAGGAGTCCATGGTCGACCAGGTGCTCAAGGCCGTTGCCATCGTCGTCCCCATCATCGTGCTGCTGCTCGTCATCTCCACGCTCTCGTGGATCGAGCCGGTGCTGTTCCTGGCCGCCATCGGCGTGTCCATCCTCATCAACATGGGCACCAACCTCTTTCTGGGCTCGGTGTCCTTCGTCACCTTCTCGGTGAGCCCCATCCTCCAGCTGGCCGTGTCGCTCGACTACGCCATCTTCCTGCTGCACGCCTTCGCGGCCGAGCGGCGGCGCGGCGGCGGCATCGAGGACGCCATGGCGCGCGCGGTGCGCTCGTCGGCCGGCACCATCGCCGCGAGCGCCACCACGACGCTCTTCGGCTTCGCGGCGCTCGCGTTCATGCAGTTCCAGATCGGCGCCGATCTCGGGTTCAACCTGGTGAAGGGCATCGTGCTGTCGTTCGTGACGGTCATGGTGTTCCTACCGGCGCTCACGCTGTGCCTCTGCCAGCTCATCGACCGCACCACCCACCGCCCCCTCATGCCCTCCTTCGCCCGCGTCGGCGCGCCGCTCGCGCGGGTGCGCGTCCCGGTTCTCGCGCTGGTGGCGGTGCTCGCGGTTCCGGCCTTCCTCGGCCAGGCCAACGTGGTGTTCACCTACCAGAACAACGTGGCCGACCCCACGTTGCGCGCGGGCGCCGACACGCTCATGGTGCAGGAGGAGTTCGGCCAGGCCAACGCCGTGGCCGTGCTCGTGCCGCGGGGAGACGTGGGCGCCGAGGCGGCCCTCTCGCGCGACCTGGCGGCGCTCGACCACGTGACGGGCGTCATGGGGTATGCGGCCACGGTGGGCGCGGACATCCCGCCCGCGTTCCTGGACGAGGCCGTGACCAGCCAGTTCTACTCCGACGACTACGCGCGCATCATCGCCTACCTCGACACCGACGTGGAGAGCGCCGAGGCGTTCGCCGCCGTGCAGGCGGTGGAGGACGCGGCCGCCGCGCGCTACGACGAGTTCTACGCGGCGGGCCAGTCGGCCAACCTCTACGACATGAAGGGCATCGTGGCCGTGGACAACGTGGTGGTGAGCCTGGTGGCCGTCATCGCCATCTTCCTGGTGGTGGCGGTCACCTTCCGCTCCCTCGGGCTGCCCGTGGCGCTGCTGCTGGCCATCGAGTGCGGCATCTGGATCAACCTGGCCATCCCGTACTTCACGGGCACCACGGTGAACTTCATCGGCTACCTGGTCATCAACACCGTCCAGCTGGGCGCCACCATCGACTACGGCATCCTGCTCACGTCGCACTATCAGGCCCATCGCCGCCGCATGCCGGCGCGCCAGGCCGTGTTCGCGGCGCTCGGCGAGACGTTCCCGTCGATCGTGGTGTCGGCCGGCATCTTGGCCACGGCCGGCTTCGCGCTGGCGGTGTCGTCGTCCATCAGCGCCGTGGCGAGCCTGGGCCTTCTGCTCGGGCGCGGCGCGCTCATCTCGCTGGGCATGGTCACATGCTTCCTGCCCGCGCTGCTCGTCTACGGTGACGGCCTCATTCGTCGCACCACCTGGCGGCGCGGCTTTTTCCGCGAAGGCGTCGGGGCGGGGGAGCCTGCCGGCCCGACGCCTGCGCCCGCCGCCGGCCCCTCCCGTGCCGCGCGCCCGCTTTCCGAAGAAGGAGACGCCTCATGAGCAAGACCCTGTTCTCCCGCGCCGGCCTGGCCGGCCTGCTCGCCCTCGCCCTCGCGCTCACCGGGCTCGGCCCTGCGCTTGCCCGCAGCGCCGACGCCCCCGCCGGCTCCTCCGGCGCGGCGGGCGTATCCGAGCCCGCCGCGTTCGAGAAGACTGAGGTGGTCTACGCCAACCTGTCGCCCGAGGGCGCGCCTGAGGGCATCTACGTGGTGAACCGCTTCGACGTGTCCGCGGCGGGCGTCGTCACGGACTGGGGCGCCTACGGCGAGCGCGCGAGCCTCACCGGCCAGGCCCTTCGCCCGGCATCGGGCAGCCCCGACGCCTCGGAGGGCATCGAGGCGACGGTGGAGGAGGGCGTATTCTCCTACCAGGGCACCGCGCCCGCCGCAGCGGCGCTGCCCTGGGACGTGACGGTGTCCTATCGCCTGAACGGGCAGAAGATGACGCCGGAGCAGATCGCGGGCAAGTCGGGCGACGCCGAGGTGCGCCTCACGGTGACGCGCAACCCCGATGCCGATCCCGCCTTCGCCGCGAGCTATATGGTGCAGGCGACGTTCACGCTCGACGGCGAGGCGTGGACTGACGTGCGCGCCGAGGGCGCCGTGGTGGCGATGGCCGGCGCGGACAAGACGGTGGCCTTCACCCTGCTGCCGGGACGCGACGGCGACTTCACGTTCACCGGCCGCGTCAAGGGCTTCACGCTCGCCGGCGCCCAGCTGGCGGCGCTGCCCTACGCCACGGTGGTGGAGATGCCCGACGTGTCCGACCTGGAGGGGCAGATGGGCCAGCTCGCGGACGCCATCTCCGCGCTCGACGAGGGCACGGCCTCGCTCGCCTCGGGGGCGGGCTCGCTCGCGGAGGGCGGCGCGAGCCTGCGGGACGGCACGCGGGCCCTCTCTGAGGGACTCGATGCGCTGGCGGCGTCCTCGGGCAGCCTGACGGCGGCCTCGGCGCAGATCGCGGGCGCCCTTGACGCGCTGTCCGCAGGCCTTGCGGGGGCCGACTTCTCGGGCGTCGAGGAGCTCGGCCAGCTGGCGCCGGCGCTGCGTGCGCTCGCCGACGGCCTCGACGAGCTGGGCGCGCAGTCCGCCGCGGTGCGCGACGGCTACGGCTCTGCGCTCGCCGCGCTCGACGGCGCGCTGGCCGCCATCCCGGAGGGCACGCTCACGCAGGAGCAGATCGGCTCGCTCATGGCGGCGGCGCAGAAGTCGGGCAACCCCGCCGACGCCGCCACGGCCGCCGAGCTGGCGCGCACCTACGAGGCCGCCCAGCGCGCCCGCGGCACCTACCAGGCCGTAAAGCTGTCTCTTATACACATCCCGAGCCCACGAGACTAAGGCGAATCTCGTGTGCCG
>CANSQW010000015.1 GCA_947649215.1 uncultured bacterium
GAGATCTACACTAGATCGCTCGTCGGCAGCGTCAGATGTGTTAAGAGACAGCCTCTGCGCGAGGATGAGCCCCTCGCGCAGAGGCGCGGGAAAGGGGAGCGGCGCGCATGTCGGCTCGTAGACGTCCATGGAGCCATGGTACGCCGCCGACAGAGGGCGGAGGCGCGCCGCAGGGCGCTTCGTTTCCCGATCGTGCATCCGCGGTGCCGCAAAGTGGCCAAAAACCACGACTTGAAGACACAAAAAGGCCGAATAACCGCCCCCCACCCCGCGAAAAAGCAGGGAGGCGTCCCGCGCCCAGGGCTTTCGCCCCCCGCCCCTGGAGCGGGGACGCTGGCGGGCCTCGAAAACGTCGTCAAGTCGTCGTTTTTGGCCACTTTGCACGCGCGTCTCGCGCAAGGCGCCCGATTTCCCCGCCCTGCGACCGCCGCCGAGCACCTCCGGCGTCCTGCGGCGAGTCTAGCGACTCCTCCCGTTCGCAGCGCGCCGGCATCCCTATAATAGAAGGCTACCCACACGCCCTGGCCCGAGGAGCCGCCATGCCCACCGAAGAACCCGCCTACGAGCTGCCCGACCCCACGGCCGCGCCCGACGCCCCCGACGCCGGCCCCGCGCCGGACGACCCCTTCGCCCCCGGCTCCCTCGGCTGGCTGCTGCCCTGGGCCGAGACGGGCGAGGGCGACGTGCTCGACGCCTCCGAGGCGCTCGAGGTGTTCCTCGGCTGGGCGGAGTCGCGCGGCCTGGAGCTCTGGCCTCACCAGGAGGACGCGCTCATGGACCTGGCCGTGGGCGACTCGGTCATCCTGGGAACGCCCACCGGCTCGGGCAAGTCGATGGTGGCGCTCGGCCTGTGCTTCATGGCGCTGGCCACGGGCCGCACCGCCTACTACACCGCGCCCATCAAGGCGCTCGTCAACGAGAAGTTCTTCGCTATGACCGACATCCTCGGCCGCGAGAACGTGGGCATGATCACCGGCGACACCACCATCAACACCGACGCGCCCGTCATCTGCTGCACCGCCGAGATCCTGGCCAACCAGGCCCTGCGCGAGGGCGCGGCGTCGAAGGTGGGCTGCGTCGCCATGGACGAGTTTCACTTCTACGCCGACCCCGACCGCGGCTGGGCCTGGCAGGTGCCGCTGCTCACGCTCCCCCGCGCGCAGTTCCTGCTGATGAGCGCCACGCTCGGTGACGTCAGCTCCATCGCGGCTGACCTCCGGGAGCGCACCGGCCGCCCCGTCGACGTCATCGCCGACGCGCCGCGCCCCGTGCCGCTGGCCTACGAGTACTCCCTCGAGCCGCTCGAGGCCACCGTCGAGCTGGCCCTGCGCAAGGGCGAGGCGCCGCTCTACCTGGTGCACTTCTCCCAAGACGCGGCGCTCGCCTCGGCCCAGTCGCTCGCCAGCTACGGCGTGGCCACCAAGGAGCAGCGCGAGGCCGTGAAGCAGGCCGTGAAGGGCACGCGCTTCACCACCGCCTTCGGCAAGATCCTCCAGCGGCTGCTCGGCTGCGGCGTGGGCGTGCACCACGCAGGCATGCTGCCACGCTACCGCCTGCTCGTGGAGAAGCTGGCCCAGCAGGGGCTTCTGCCCGTCATCTGCGGCACCGACACGCTCGGCGTGGGCATCAACGTGCCCATCCACACGGTGGTGCTCACCCAGCTGACGAAGTTCGACGGCCACCACATGCGCCGCCTGCGCGCCCGCGAGTTCCACCAGATAGCCGGCCGCGCCGGACGCAGCGGCTTCGACACCGAGGGCCTGGTCATCGCGCTCGCCCCCGAGCACGAGATCGAGAACCACCGCGCCCAGGTGAAGGCCGCGGGCGACCCGAAGAAGCTGCGCAAGCTCAAGAAGAAGCAGCCGCCCGAGGGCTTCGTGAGCTGGGACGAGAAGACGTTCACGCATCTGGTGGAGAAGGCGCCGGAGAAGCTCACGCCCCGCATGCGCATCACGCACTCGATGGTGCTGGCCGTGGTCTCGCGCGGCGGCGACGCGCGGGCCGCCGTGCGCCAGCTCATCGCCGACTCGGCCCAGGAGCCTGCGGAGAAGGCGGCCCTCATGGCGCGCGCCGACGAGATATTCGCCACCCTCATCGAGGCGGGCGTGGTGGAGCGGCGCGAGGGCGCGGGCGAGGGCGGCGCCGACGAGTACCTGCTGACCGTCGACCTGCCGGAGGACTTCACCCTCGACCAGCCGCTCTCCCCCTTCCTGCTGGCCGCGCTCGACCTGCTCGACCGCGACGATCCCGACTACGCCCTGGACGTCATCTCCCTCGTGGAGGCCACGCTGGAAAACCCGCGCCAGGTGCTGCGCGCCCAGGAGCGCAAGGCGAAGGACGCGGCCATGGCCGAGATGAAGGCCGACGGCGTGGAGTACGAGGAGAGACTCGAGCGCCTGGCGGAGGTCACCTACCCGCGCCCGCTTGAGGACCTGCTCGCGCACGCCTTCGGCCTCTACTGCCAGACGGTGCCGTGGGCGCGCGACTACGAGCTGGAGCCCAAGAGCGTGCTGCGCGACATGGTGGAGACGGTGAGCGACTTCAAGACCTACGTGGGCCGCTACGGCATCGCCAAGTCGGAGGGGACGCTGCTGCGCTACCTGTCGGACGCCTTCCGCGTGCTCGACCGCACCATTCCGCCGGCCGCGCGCGACGAACGGCTCCAGGACGTAGTGGCGTGGCTCGGGTTCCTCGTGCGCTCCACCGACTCGAGCCTCATGGACGAGTGGGCCGCCTCAGGCGAGCTGCCGGACGTCGCGCCGCCCACAGACGCCGACGCCGTGGTGGCCGACCGCCGCGGCCTGCGCGTGCTCGTGCGCAACGCGCTCTTCGCCCGCGTGCGGCTGGCCTCCCAGGGACGCGCCGCCGACCTGGGGCGCCTCGACGGCGAGTGGGGGTTCGGCGAGCGCCGCTGGCAGGACGCGCTCGACGCCTACTTCGACGCGCACGAGGCCATCGGCATCGACGCCGACGCGCGCTCGGCCGCCTACCTGGAGATCGACGAGTCGCCGGAGCGCGCCGAGCGCCTCTGGCGCGTGCGCCAGGTGTTCGCCGACGAGGCGGGCGACCGCGACTTCCAGATCGTCGCCGCGGTGGACTTGGACGCCACGCAAGAAGCCGGCGAGGCGGTCTTTCGCGACTACCGCGTCGGCTTCATCGAGGACCTGCTGGACTAACGATCCGTCTGCGTCCACGCGAACGAGCGCCAGGAATAGGCGCGCTACTCCCCTAAGAGCCACTCCCCCACCTCTTGGACGCGGATGCCCATGGAGGTGAGGCCGACGACCAGGGGGTCGCGCGTGAGGAGGAGCTTCGGGAAGGAGTCGTGCACCGCCTCGAGCGGTGCGAGCTCGCGCTCCCGCGTCCGATCGTCGAGGAGCGAGTCACACACCTGGACGTAGAGCCGCTCGGGCCCGCGCTCGGCGACGAAGTCCACCTCTGCGGCAGGCAGCTTTCCCACCGACACCCGAAAGCCGCGACGCAAAAGCTCGGCATGGACGACACCCTCTAGCTGGAATCCCACGTCACGCACCGCGAATCCGATCTCGCGGTTACGCAGCCCCGTGTCAGGCGCGTAGAACTTCCTCTGCGGCTGCAGCACCCTCTTGCCCGCCAGGCCGTGCTCCTCGCAGGGGTAGACGAGGAAGGCGCGCCTAAGGGCGTCAAGATACGACTCCACCGTCTCGGCACTCGTCTTACGTCCGGCACTCGTGAGGAACCCCGCCACACGGTTCACGGAGAAGAGGTTGCCCGACGTGGAGTACACGTAACGCACGATCTTCTCGAGGAGCGCGATGTCGCGGATGCCGAAGCGCTTGGCCACGTCGTTGAGCAGCACCGTGTCATGCACCGCGGTTAGCTCCCGCAGCACGGTGGCCTCATCGACAGATGCCGCCGTAAAGAGAACCGGCATCCCCCCGTAGCGTAGGTAGAGGGCGAGCCGCTGCGCATCATCGAGCTCTCGCACCTCCCGGGCGAAGCCCGTTGGAAGCTCCTCCGCGAAGCGGCTGTACTCCCCCAGCGAGAGGGGGAAGACGGGAATCTCCACGTAACGGCCCGACAGGTAGGTGGACAGGTCGGTCGAGAGCATGAACGCGTTCGAGCCCGTCAGGTACACGTCGGTCGCCGGCTGGGCGTGGAGTCGACGAACCACCCTCTCCCATCCGGGAACCTCCTGCACCTCGTCTATGAATACGTAGAGGCGGTGGTGCGGATCCGCGGCGGCGAACGCATTGCGCAGCATCTCGTCGAGCCACTCGGCCGTGGGCTGAAGGGGCACGTCGAACCCCTCCAGGCTCAGGTAGAGGAGGTTGGTCGCAGGCACGCCCTCGACCGCCAGGTCGGCGGCCAGCATCTTGAGGAGCGATGACTTCCCGCAGCGCCGCACCCCGGTGAGCACCTTGATGAGCGGCACGCCGAGGTAGGATCGAAGCAACGCATCGTAAACCGGGCGACGAACGAGGGGATCGATATCAACGGTCATGGCAAGTACTCCTTATACTTTCAAATACATTCGAAAGTATAAGGTAATTATTTAAAAACTTTCAAATACATTTGAAAGTTTTACTGCTCCGTAGACACAAAGATGGGAGACGTGCGAGCGCAACAGGCCGTGGATGCGGCAGAGATCAGCCATCCTCACAGGAGAGGGCTGCCATGGCAACGGCCAGAGCGTACCAGTCATCACCGCCGTCGCGGGCGATGCGGGCCGCCTGGGCCGCCCAGCGGGCCGGGTGCGCGCGCAGGAAGACGCCAGCCGCGCTTGCATCCACCGTCGATGCGGCCGCGCCCAGAAGGAACGCCGCGAAGGCGCACTCGACGCCCAGGGAGTCAGGGTGGACGGAGGCGCGTACCGCAGGCGTGAGGGCTAGACGCTCCCAGTCGAAGCCAGCGGCGCGATAGGCAGCCGAGACACGGCGAGTCGCGGCATCGCCCGTGACGGAGAACACCCAGGCGCCTCCCTCGTAGCGTGCATCGCGGATCGCCTGCTCCCACAAGGGCGCGTAGACCGGCGCGCAGGCGACTGCCACGCGCTCGTGGAAGCGCCGCCTCGCCGCTCCGACGTCGGCAGCCGACGCACGGCACGCCGCCGAGACCGGCAGGCCGGCGGCGCCAG
This sequence comes from uncultured bacterium, assembly GCA_947649215.1. GTDB lineage: Bacteria > Actinomycetota > Coriobacteriia > Coriobacteriales > Eggerthellaceae > Enterorhabdus. The sequence continues at coordinate 5,117 of CANSQW010000015.1, forward strand.
CCAGCGCAAACAGCGCCTCGAGAGACGCGCCGTCCGGCGGAATCAGCAGGAACCCGGCCGCAGCCGCCAGGGCCGCGCCGCGCTCGCGGGCATCGATCAGATCCATAGGCTGCTCCTCGAGAAGAAGGGCCGGGGCGCAGGAGGGAGGGCGCCCCGGCAAACAGAGGGAGTCGGAAAAGGGAGGCGGGCTAGGACAAAGGCAGCGCCGCGCACACCACCAGATAGCGCAGCAGGAAACCGCCGACCAGCACGCCCAGCTCGGCGACAACCATAAGACCGCCCGGTACGCCGTTCCCGCGGCGCAGATCCGCCACGTTGGCCGCCAGGGGAAACGCCAGGCCCACGGTCACGAGCCCGACCCAAAAGACAGTGGCGTAGCGGCCGGCCAGGAGCGACTGGACGGTCGCGTCCCCCACAGGACCGCCCTGGGTGGTAGTCAGCAGCAAGAGCACTAGCACCAGCTCGACGGCGGGCAGCGCGATGCGGGTGCGCGCGAGCATCTGCCGGACGCCGCGGCGCTCATCGGCGACGCAGGTTCCCACGAGCGCCACGGCGGCGATGCCCGTACCCGCGGCCGACACGACGAACAGCACGGGCAGAATGGGCGTGTGCCACAGCGGGAACGTCTCGACGACGCCCAGCAGCACGCCGGTGTAGGCCGCCGTGGCAAGGGCCGCCGCCAGCCCCACAGCCTCGAGCCACACGGGCACCCGGCGCTTCGCCAGGTCGAGCACGAGCCCCGCCAGGCTCACTACCATGAAGGCGGACAAGATGACCACGCCCCAGCTCATCACCGATGACGCATTGCTCACCAGGTAGAGAAAGCGCAGCGGGTTGAGCATCCCAGCCCGTGCGTCCACCATGAGCAGGATCAAGCCGACACCGACGACGGCCGGCACCAGAATGCGCCCAGCCCGCAGTGTCTTGGGCGCATCGGGCGTCCGATGCGCTATGAGTACGGTGACCGCATAGGCGCCTGCGCCCAAGCCGGCCAGGAACAGGTATAGAACGATGGCGATTCCCCAGATCATCTACGACCTCCCCTCATCGATGTTTCCGCCACGGCACACACCCGAGGCCTTCGGTGCGGCCAGCGTCTCAGAGAGCCCTACGTAGTACACGGCCACCTCACCGCCCAGCTCAGGTAGCAGGCGCTCGGCGTCCACCTCGGCCAGACGACGCGCTATGTCGCTTGCGGGGTCGCTGAGGTCACCGAACAGGCGCGACTTAGTGATGCAGGTGCTCACGCACTTGGGTTGCAGCCCCTGGGAGGAACGGTGGTAGCAGAAGGTGCACTTCCCCACCTCCCCTGTCTCATCGTCACACCAGCGCACCTGAAAGGGGCAGGCGGCCATGCAGTACTTGCAGCCGATGCAGCGGTCGGGATCAACCAGCACCACGCCGTCGTCGGCCACGAAGCTGGCGCCGGTCGGGCAGACGCTCACGCAGGGGGCGTCCGCACAGTGATTGCACAGCTTCGGGAGGTTCGCGCGGGACACGGCGGGATAGGTTCCCGCGTCCCAGGACTCCACCCACGTGCTGAAGCAGTCCCGCGGGGTCTCGTTCTCCATCTTGCACGCGACCGCACAGGCGTTGCAGCCGACGCAGGTCGACAGGTCTATCAACATGCCGAGGCGCGGCTCAGCAGAAACTCTTTCGTTCGCCATGGGATCCTCCTAGGCCTTCCGGATTCGATAGACGCCGCCCGAGCGCCCAGGCGTCGCCGCTTCTGGGTCGGAGATGGGCAGGATGCCCTCCACCCTCGGGTCGAGCATGGTCTGCAAGTGCACGCCAGCGGCCACGGCCTGATCCCCCGGGCGCTCCTCGTCGCCGATGGTGACGGGCTGAGCCCCGTAGGCCAGGTGGCCGTAGCCGTAGGCCACGGCGAAGGTGCCCGTCGCGATGCCTCCGCGCACGAGGGCTCGGGCGTGCATGACGTCGCCCGTCGGGTTCTCCACGTCCACCCAGTCGCCGTTGGCGATGCCAAGTCCCGTGGCGTCATCGGCGTTCATCTCGATGTAGTTCGCCGCGCTGATCTGCTGCATCACCGGGCTGTTCGACAACATGGATATGGAGCGGAACTTCGGCTTGTAATTCGTCGAGGCGAAGGGCCACTCGTCAGCCGGATAGAGCTCGCGCAAGGGCGTGCGGTCGGCACAGGTCTCGGGCGACCAGCACAGCACACCGCTCTCGTACTCGCCGGTGTAGGGGTTAGTGGCTGTGGCCTTGTCCTCGTTGTAGAAGCAGGCCATGTAGCTGGCCGCGTACTTGGTGCGGCCCCGCTCGTCGTAGGTGCCCTCGAGGGGCCAGAAGCGGCCGCCGCGGGAAAGCACTTGCAGCACCTTGGGCCACTCTTCCTCGGATACCGAGCGGCGCCACTGCGCGGGCAGCTGGTCGAGGCCCTGCAGGCGCGCCTCCTCAGGATCGATGTCGGGCACAGGATCGTCACCCGAGTAGGCCAGGTTGGCCACCGCCTTCAAGAAGTAGTCGTGGGCGTCAGTGAAGGGGTAGGGGGTGCCATCCGCGGCCTCTATGGCGTCCGCTCCGAAGCCGGCCATCTCCAGTCGCTCGGCCACGTCGCACAGGAACGTCTCGTAGCAGGCGTAGCGGCCGTCCCCCAGCTCCAGAGTTGCCGGCTTGACGGCCTGCCAGCGCACCGTGTTGCCCTTGCCGTTCCAGTAACCCTCCTGGGTGCGCACGCCCCAGCTCTCGTAGGGAGTGGTGTCGGGAACAAAGTAGTCCGACAGGCTCGCCGACTCACCCATGAACACGTCACAGGTGATGGCCAGCGGCACCACAGCCGGATCCTTCAGCTTCTCGATGATCTCCTCGCGCAAGGCGCCCGAGGACGCCTGCAGCGGCGTGGCCATCCACGTGAGGGTCAGCTTGGCCTGGTAGGGATAGGCATTGGCCACCGAGCAGATAGCCTGGTTGTCGGCCGACCCCGTCGCAGGGTACCAGGGAAGGAGCGGCTTGGGATCAGCCTCGCCCGCGGCCTTGCGGCGCTGGTACTCAGAGGTGTCCTCCCAGGCGAAGCCCGTGCGTGCGATGGACACTCCAGACGCCTTGGGACGCCCCTTCACCGTCGACAGTCTGTAACGCGTCTTGTCGCCCAGGGCGTCGCCGCCCTCACGGCGCGGCACCATGCCGCCGCGCATATTGTTCGACCCGATGAGGGCATTCATGATGGAGTAGACAAAGGAGGCTGCCGACCCGTTGACCTGGGCCGTGCCGCCAAATAGTCCGGCGAACCCGGCCTTGGTGCCGTGGGAGGTGAACTCGCGGGCCATACGGCGGATCTCATCGGCCGGAACGCCGCAGATCTCGGCGTACTCCTCCACCGTGCGGCCCTCCACCGACGCGCGCCACGCCTGGAAGGCCGTGCGCACGTGGATGCCGTTGACCTCGCCCTCGAAGTCCAGGTCACCCTGAGCGCAGGCGGTGTGCAGCGCCGGAGCGCCCGTGGCCTGGTCGATGACGGCGTAGTGGACGGTCTCGTCCTTCTCATCAACGGGAGGGGGAACCTCCAGCCCCGCCTCGGCCGCACGCAGGAGCCTGCGGTCACTCTCGCTCGACGGATCGTCGACCACCAGGTAGCAGGCGTTCGTATAGGCACCGTAACCGCCTGCGAGCGCCGCCTCCCAGGTAGGGAAAGCGAGAGCCTCGGCGTTGTAGCTGCCGTCGTCGAGGATGCAGCGCATGAGCCCCATGCCGAAGGCCGCGTCGGTGGCCGTGTTGATAGGATGCCAAGCCACGTTTCCCATGGCAGGGGTGGCCACGCCGTTGCCGAGGGCTGGATCGACGATATCCAGCTTCAGCGTGCCAGCGTCGAGCGCGCCGCTCGCCCAGTGAGCGATGCCCTGCATGCACTTGCCGTTGGCACCGGGAAACATCCCACAGCTGATGACGTACTCGCTTTCCGTGAAGTCGGCACACAGCGCCCGGTAGCCGCTGCTCTCCACCGCGTAGAATCCCGCGTTCTCAGATCCACCGCACGTGGCGCCGTGGCCGATGTTGTTCTTCGTGCCGAAGGAGCCCGAGAAGCGGCTGCCCACGTTGGAGCGGCCATCGCCACGGCTACCGAACATCACCATCTGGTTGGCGACCGGGCCCAGCTCCGGCGCGTCAGGGTCAAGAGGCGTCGTCGTGTCGAACAGGGCACGAAAGCCCTCGACCTCGCGATCTTCGCCGAGGTCGGCGAACAGGCGCCCGCCCTCAACCACCTCCTCGATGAGCTGATCCCAGCTGATGGGCACCCACTTGCCCTCGCCGCGCGCTCCGGCGCGCTTGAGCGGCACGGTAATGCGGCCAGGCTGGCGATAGGCATCCCACGTGCCGTTGCCGCGGCCGCAGAGCGTGCCGCGCACGTCCTGGCCATTTGGGGCACAGCTCATAGAGCGGTAGGCCTCCGTCAGGGGCTCGGTGTGGTCAAGGTACGGGTAGGCGTTGTTCGGGTTGTACGGGTTGCCGCCCACCCCCAGCACGCGCCCCGTGGCACGGTCGATGGACACGCGGTTGCCGCAGGAACTGTAGCAGCCCAGACACGCACTATAGCGCACCCATACGTCCTCGTTAACCGTCACCTCGCCCGTCTTCGGATCCACCTTCGCCTCGACGGGCCGCACGATCGTCGAGACCGCCGCCTCCTCAGCCGTGGCACGGCTTCCCGCGCAGCCGCCCAGCCCGAGCCCAGACGCCGCCAGCGCCCCGGCGCCGAGGGCGGCTCCCAGGAACTGGCGGCGGTCGAGCGCGGACGTCTTGTCAGGTATGTACATTGACTCCCCTTTCTCGCTTCACCGGCTCGCTTGGAACGAGCCTGCGTTCGATCATGGAACCAGCACGCGGCATTACCAATCGCAGAAAATGGGTAAATCAGAGGAAGGGGGAGGGCGAAGACCTCACCTGATTATGGTGAAAGGGGTCGTTTTCCAGGCAAGACGTCCCGTCATTGGTGTAGTGTTCACCGTATCGAGGAAGCCGTTGGGAGGAGGCGCCGTGGCGGTGCGGGAGAAGAACCAGTATCCGGACGGGACGATGACGCAGAGGCTGTCGGCGCGGGCGAGAGTCTTTCTCAAGGGCCCGGCAGGGCTTGGCCTCATACTCGCCTGGTACTACTGCGTCTTTTACTCTTGCGTGCTCGTGTGGCCCGCCTGGACCATCCGCGAGTCGGAGCGCTACTGGGCCCTCGCCCTGGCCGTAGCCGCCGTCGCGGCCGTGGGCCTGCTCGCTTTGGAGCGTGGCCGCAGCGCGACCCTGGCACGCTCGAGCCGTGCTGCGGCAGCAGCAGCCGCCGCCTGCGCCGCGGCCACGCCGCTCATCTTCGCCGGCTATGCCGTCGAGCCCCCAAGCTACGCCTCCATCTACGCCGGCGCGGCGCTCGCCGGGGCGGCCCTGCCCGTCATGTGCCTACAGTGGGCCGAGGCACTGAGCACCCTCGATGCGGGCGACATCGAGTTCGCGGTGCCCGCGGCGTTCCTCGTGTCGTTAGCCATCTACCTGCCCCTCGTCGCCTTGAAGAGCTTCGGCTCCATCGTGGCAGTGACGCTCCTGCCCCCAGCCGCGGCCGTGCTGCTCATCAGATTCTGGCGCACCGCCCCCGCCGCCACCTCGCTCTCGGCCGACGAGCGCAAGGCCCGGGGTGTCGGGGCCGGGTTCGCGCGCCACGCGACGGGCCTCTGGATGACAGCAGCGCTGTTCTGCGTGTTGTGGTTCAGCTTCGCTTTCTTCCGCAGCTGTGTGTCGCCCACCTACTTCACCGACCGCTTCGACCACTACCTCATCCCCTTCGCCTGCGCGGGACTATTGGCGGCGCTGTTCTGCGTGCTGGCCCTGCTGCGAGCACGGAGCGTCGGACTGTTCGCCACCTACCGCTGGGTGGTGCCTTTCATGTGCCTGGGATACGCCATGGTCATCATCGACGACGAGATGCTGAGTCGCCTAGCCTTTACGGCCAGCTTCGTCGGGCTCGCGGGGCTGCAGCTCTGCTTTGCCATGACCGTGGCGAAGCAGGCGCACCAGCTCGGCGTGCCCGTCGGCTACCTGCTGCTGCCCCTGCTCGCGGCTGTCGGCGTCGGAGGCGCCGCAGGGTCAGCCTGCGGCCTAGCTGCGCTTGAGGCCTTGCTGGAGGGAACGCCCTTCAGCTACGCGCCGCTCATGATCGTCGCGGTCATCACCGCGGTGATGGCATGGGGCGTGGAAGGCGGAAGCCTGGTCACCCCACCCGAGCGCACCGTGGTTCCCTCGAGCCGGGGTGACAGCATCCTGCGGCTGGCGGTGCCCGCCGCCACGGTCATCGACAGCGTGACCGTCGAGCAGGCCCGCATGCTCGCCCGCCGCTTCGGCCTCTCGCCGCGCGAGCGGGAGATCCTCGGCTACCTACTGGCCGGGCGCAGCCGCCCCTTCATCCGCGACGAGCTGGTGCTCTCCCTCAACACGGTGAACACGCACGTACGCAATATCTACGGGAAGACGGGGGTGCACTCTCAGCAGGAGCTGCTCACCCTGGCACGCTCGCTCGGGCAGGACGACCTGAGCGCCGATCTCCCTCTGGTGGCGGGCTAACGCCCCGCCCGCGTCACGCGCCAGCGTCGCCCAAGTCCACGTCACGCCGCAGGACGCGCGTGGTGACCAGGTAGTACGCCACGCCGATGACGATCCACGCGATGCCCACCAGGTGCGCCACCGTGCTCAGCGACGCCAGCACGGCCAGCGTCACCACCATACCCAGGATGGGGCACACGAGCAGCCGCCACGGATCGGAGCGATCCTTCATCCGCACCCAGTAGTACCAGATCACGGTGAAGTTGAGGATGAGGTAGGTGGACAGCGCGCCGAAGTTGCTCACCTTCGCCACCTCATCCATGCCCAGGTACAGCAGCGCCGGCAGGATGGCGAGCGACAGGCCCGACACGAACAGGGTGGCCACCACGGGCACGCCCGTCTTCTCGTCCATGCGGCCGAGCACGCGCGGCAGCGACCCGCCGCGGCCCATGACGTAGAGCACGCGCACGATGGACACCTCGAACACCATGCCGGTGAACACGCCCTGGGCGAGCGCCACGGCCACGGCGCACAGGATGCCGAGCCACGGCCCGGCCACCATCTGCGCCACCAGGTAGAACCCGTTGTCCTCGTTGCCGGCGAACACCGCGCCGGACGGGTCGACGCAGGTGGCCACGAAGCAGGTCAGCACGAACATGGCGCCCAGCAGCAGGATCATGATCATCATGGCGCGCGACGGCCCCGTCTTGCCGTCCTTGGCCTCCTGGGTGAGCGTGGCCACGCAGCCGAAGCCCACGTAGGAGAACGCGGCCAGCGACACGGCGCCCATGGTGTCGCCGAAGTTGAACGCGGAGGGGTTGAAGAACGCGGTGCCCGAGAAGCCCGAGGTGGCCGGGTGCCCGATGATGTAGGCCACGCCCAGCACGAGGAACAGCGCCAGCACCAGCAGCTCGCCCACGAGCGCCACGCGGTTGACGGCGATGGTCGTCTTCATCCCGCGCAGGGCCACGAAGGTGGTGAAGGCCAGGAACATGAGGCACCAGCCCCACACCGGCACCGCCGGCACGTACTGGTTGAGCGCCAGGCCGGCCATGATGTAGCACAGCGTGGGCCCCACCAGGTACTGAAGCAGCATGAGCCACCCGGCGACGAACCCCACGAGCTTGCCGATGCCCTTGGTGGCGTAGGTGTAGATGGATCCCGACGAGGGGAAGCGGTGGATCATCACGCCGAAGGAGAGCACCGTGAACAGCATCGCCCCCAACGCGATGAGGTAGGTGAGCGCCGGCATGCCATGGGAGGCGTTGAACACGCTCGCGTAGATGCTGAACGGCGCGATGGGCACCATGGAGATGAGCCCGTAGATGACCAGGTCAAAGACGGTGAGCGTGCGCTTGAACCCGCCGTTGGCAGCGCCGGCAGGCGGCGCTGCGGCCAGGTTGTCGTCGACGGGCGCCGGCGCCGGAACGGCCGAGGCCGGACGGGTCGGATGCGCCGAGGCGGCGGACGCAGATGCGGGCGCCGCGGCGGGGGTGGGCG
>CANSQW010000016.1 GCA_947649215.1 uncultured bacterium
CGCCCATGTACCATCTCCAGGAAGAAGTATCTTCATACCGCGCTCCTTTGCTTAGGATAGTACCAATAGTTTCCGTTTTGCGACCACCCATCAAGAACCGCAGCCGGCGCAGCAACGCTGTCGTCAGAGTCCCTTTCCTTCGCCGCAAGCATCCCTTGCTTGAACTGTTCAGTGCTTAGAAAGCTTTCTATTACGCTAAGTATAGCGTTTTCGTATCAAAATACAATATTTGTTAGTTTATTACTTGACAGATATATGATTATTAGCTAATTGATGCTACCAAGAAATGGTGAGGCAAGCGAAAGAAAAGCGCCCGCAGATGCGAGCGCTTCAGGGTGGGGGGAAGGTGCCCGCAGATGCGAGCGCCTTCGAGATGATCAGACAGGGTTCCGCCTGCCGGTGGAGCGGGCTCCAAGGGAGGCGAGCCCTTGACCTACACGTCCAGCTCCATGTAGGTGTCGAAGTCGTCGGTGACCTCCTTGCTAGGCTCCTTGGTGGCCAGGGAGACGATGACGATGACCGCAAGGGCCAGGACGAAGCCGGGCAGCAGCTCGTAGACGGCGAACCAGCCGCCGAGGGGCGCGATGAGGTTCTTCCACGCCACCACGGTGAGCGCGCCGGTGAGCATGCCGGCCACCGCGCCCGGCAGCGTGGTGCGGCGCCAGTAGAGCGAGCACAGCATGAGCGGGCCGAAGGACGCGCCGAAGCCGGCCCAGGCGTAGGACACGATGTCGAAGATGGACGAGTTCTGGTCCATGGCCAGGGCGATGCCGAGCAGCAGGATGGCCGTGAGCGTGATGCGGGCCACGATCATGACCTGGTTGTCGGTGGCGTCGCGCTTGATGAGGCCCTTGAAGATGTTGGTGGCCACCGCCGAGCCGGAGATGAGCAGGTAGCTGGACGAGGAGCTCATGGCCGCGGCGAAGATGCCCGAGACTACCAGACCGCAGAAGAAGCTCGGCAGCAGCATCTTCGACAGCACGATGAACACCGACTCGGCCGCCGACTGGGTGAGAAACTCGGTGGGGATGAAGGCGCGGCCGATGAGGCCGATGCACACCGCCGAGGACAGGGAGACCACGAGCCAGATCATGGCGATCATGCGCGACTTCTTGATCTCGTCGGAATGGCGGATGGACATGAAGCGGATGAGCACCTGGGGCATGCCGAAGTAGCCGAGGCCCCAGGCCAGGCCGCTCACGATGGTGATGATGCCGTAGGTGCCGGCCTCACCGAACAGCGGGGCGCCCCCTTCGATCAACTGATTGCCGGCCTCGTCGAGCAGGGGCGTGGCGATCTCGGTGCCGGAGAGGAAGCCGGGAATGCCCTGGAGGAAGGTGACGGTGTTCTCCACGCCGCCGGCCGCGGTGACCGAGCCGATGAAGACCGTGGCCAGGGCCAGGAACATGAGGGTGCCCTGCACGAGGTCGGTGGTGCACACCGACAAGTAGCCGCCCATGAACGTGTAGAGGAACACGATGATGGCGCCGATGACCATCATCACGCCGTAGTCCCAGCCGAACAGCGTCGCGAACAGCTTGCCCACGGTAACGAAGCACGAGGCCGTGTAGATGGTGAAGAACAGCAGGATGATGACCGCGGCGATGGTCATGAGGATGTGCTTCGTGTCATGGAAGCGGTTGGAGAAGAAGTCGGGCACCGTGATGGCGTTGCCGGCCTTCTCCGAGTACTTGCGCAGGCGCTTGGCCACGAACTTCCAGTTGAGGTACGTGCCGATGGCCAGGCCGATGGCCGTCCACATGGCGTCCGACGCGCCGGTGAAGTAGGCCACGCCGGGCAGGCCCATGAGCAGCCAGCCGGACATGTCCGAGGCCTCGGCCGAGAGCGCCGTGAGCCACGGGCCCAGGCCGCGGCCGCCGAGGAAGTACTCCTCGCTCGACGAGTTGGAGCGCTTGGCGTAGACGAAGCCGATGACCACCACGACCACGAAGTACAGCAACATCGCTATGACGACTTGCATATCGCTTTCTATCATGTCTTACTCCCCTATCGGCCCGCTTTCGTCGCACAAACGCGGGCTCTTCCCTTTCGTGCAATGACGTCGGGATTATACTTTATTACGCTAGAGCGTACGGAGGACTGCGGGGAACAGCCCCGCGTTTTACGGTGAAAGGAACGACGCCATGACCCGCTATGCCGACCTAACCGCCGAGGAGCAGCGCGCCGAGCTGGCGCGGCTGCGCGAGGAGCACGCCGCCTTCAAGGCCCGGGGCCTTGCCCTCAACATGGCCCGCGGCAAGCCGTCCGCAGCGCAGCTCGACCTGTCGTTGCCCCTGCTCGACGTGCTCGGCTCAGGCGCCGATCTCATGAGCGAGGACGGCGTCGACTGTCGCAACTACGGCGTGATGGACGGCATCCCCGAGGCCAAGCGCCTCATGGCGGCACTGCTCGACGACGACCCGGAGAACGTGATGGTGCTCGGCAGCTCGAGCCTGACCGCCCTGTACGACGCGGTGGCCCGCTGCCTGGACTTCGGCACCGGCGGGGAGGCGCCGTGGAGCACGCTGCCCGCGGTCCGGTGGCTCTGCCCCGTGCCCGGCTACGACCGCCACTTCGCCATCTGCGAGGCCTTCGGCATCGAGATGATCCCCGTGCCCATGAACGAGAACGGGCCCGCCATGGACGTCGTGGAGCGGCTCGTGGCCGAGGATGCCGCTATCAAGGGCATCTGGTGCGTGCCGAAGTACTCCAATCCCGGCGGCGTCACCTATTCCGACGAGGTGGTGCGCCGCCTGGCGGCCATGGAGTGCGCCGCCCCTGACTTCCGCATCTTCTGGGACAACGCCTACGCCGTGCACCACCTGGCCGACGACCCGGCCGCGCAGGACCGGGTGCTCGACATCGCCGATGCCTGCGTGGAGGCCGGGGTGCCCGACCGCTACCTCAAGTTCGCCTCCACCTCCAAGGTGACCTTCCCCGGCGCCGGGGTGGCGGCGATGGCGGCCAGCCCGGAGATCCTGGCCGAGACGCGCGCGCAGATGGCGCCCCAGGTGATCGGCTACGACAAGATCAACCAGCTGCGCCACGTGCGCTTCCTGCGCGACGCCGACGGCATCGCGGCGCACATGCGCGCCCACGCGGCTGTGCTGCGCCCGAAGTTCGCGCTCGTGCAGGAGAAGCTCCACGCGGCGCTCGACGGGGCGGGCATCGCCACGTGGAGCGACCCGCGCGGCGGCTACTTCGTGTCCTTCGACGGGATGCCCCGCACCGCAGCGCGTACGGTGGCGCTGGCCCGCGAGGCCGGCGTGACCCTGACCGGCGCGGGCGCCACCTGGCCCTACGGCCGCGACCCCGAGGATGCCAACATCCGCATCGCCCCCACCCTGCCGCCGCTCGAGGAGCTCGACGAGGCGCTCGACGTGTTTTCCTGCTGCGCCAAGATAGCCGCGCTCGAGCAGCTGCTGGAGGCGTAGCCGGCGCGGGGTGCATTCACGCCCCCCCCCGAATGCTCCGACAAGATGAGGGCCCCGGCCATGCGGTCGGGGCCCTCGCGCGTCCATGGCATTGAGCCTAGAGGCCCACGGTCATGCGCGTCATGTAGAAGGCGAAGCGCATGACGAACAGGCCGGCGGCCGCCAAGGCGAAGGCCGCGGAGAGCCGCCAGGGCGGCAGCGTCGCCGCAGCGGGCACGCGCGCCGTCGTCATGCCGGCAAGCGCCACGCCCGCGGCCGCGAGCATTGCGAAGACGCCGGCCAGGGGCACGAAGGCGGGCGCGAGGTCGCTCGCGCTCCCGAGAGCGTTCTCGATCTGCGGGAGGGATGCGCCCCAAAGCAGGTAGAGCGCCACGTTCGCCGCCCATGCGAGCGCTGCGACCGCGACGAGCCCGCGCTCGAGCCGGCTGTCCCGCGATCGGTAGCCGGCTGCCGCCAGCCCCACGAGGGCGAGCAGCGGCCCGCCGAGCAGCGCGTTGGCCCATAGGGAGAGCGGCACCACCGGCAGGTGCCACGACTCGATGGTCTCCGCGTCGTAGGCGAAGGCGATGGCCGTGACGAAGACGACGCCCAGCACGCAGATGACGATAAGGGCGGCTCGGCGCAGGCGCGGACGGCCGCCGTCGGCCGAAAACGCCGTGAGCCAGTACACGCCAGCCGACCCTAGGAACACCACACCGCTCGCCACCTCGTTCGACAGCGGGCTGCGGCCGATTCCCGCCAGCACGTAGAGGGCGTTCGCCGGGTTGCCGAGATGCGTCGCCGAGGCCACGAGCCCCACCATGGTCACGAGGATGGGGATCCACAGGAAGCGGTCGATAGCCACGCGCAGGGCGGCGTCGAGCGCCGGCCCGCGCGCCACGAAGACCAGCGCCATGATGATGAGGGCCGCCACGCCCGAGGGCGCGAGGGTGGTGAAGAGCACGAGGGTGATCTCGTCCCAGGCGTTGGCGAACCCGACAGCCGCGTTCATGGGGCCCTCCTATCGGTAGAAGCGCGGTTCCTCGACCGCAAGCCCGCGCGCCGCGCGGACGCCTTCGAGCGAGGTGCGCGTGAGCGCGGCGAGGCCCCGGTAGAAGGGGTGGTCGGACGCCGTCTCCACGATGCCGAGGAAGTGCGGCGCCCACGGCAGCAGGTGCTCGGCCAGAAACGCGTCGAGCAGCTCCGGGCGATGGCGCGCGAGCCACGCCATGAGCAGCAGCATCGTGCCCACGTGGTCCTCAGGCTCGGACTCGGCGCCCACGCGCTCCACGCCGCCTTCGCGCATCCACTGGCGCAGGGCCAGCGTGGCCGCGCCGAACACCACGGCATCGCGGTCGGTGTAGACCGAGCCCCACGGAGGCGCCGCCTTCGGCCCCGGCCCCACGAAGAGCCGCCGGTACTCCCACACAAGCGCGTCATCCACCCCGCCGGCCAGGCCGCGGGCCATCTCGGCGAGCGCGCGCGTGGCGTCCCCCGCATCCCCGAGGGGCCACTCCTCCCCCGCTGCGACCGGGTCAAGCGCCGCGAGCGCATCGTAGAGCCCCGCGACCTCCTCGTCGGCGGGATCGTGGGCGAACAGCGGACCGAGGGTCTCGCCGATGAAGGCGACGCCCTCGCAGATATCAGCCAGATCAGCGCAGGTCGGCTCCATGGCCACCTCCTTGCAAGCGATCGGTGCGCCGCGGCTCCCTCCCCAGGCCGCGTCGGCACCATGGTAGCAGAAGGCGGGGCGCCCCCCGGGGCGGCCCCGCCGCAGCGTTATCCAGCGCCGTGCGCCAGAACCCGGTTCTGGCGCACGGCGCACGAGGAAGAGCCGCCGCGGGGAGGGAACGTCCGCGACGGCGCCGTCCCCTAGAGCACGCTCAGCCCCACGGAGAGCTGCATGCCGTAGAAGGCGAGGCGCAGGCAGAGCACGCCGGCGATGGCGAGAACCGAGGCCACGCCCGCCGTCGCGGCGGCGGACTTGCCGCGCAGGGCGAGCAGCGTGCAAACCACCGCGAGCACGAGCGCGACAGCGCCCGCCACGATGACGCCCATGACGTCAGCCACCAGATCAGCGCCAGCATAGAGCGGGGTGGACAGCGCGCCCACCGCAGACACCTGCAGGGCGAAGGAGGCCAGGCCGATGACGGCGCCCACCAGCGCGAGCGCGGCCACCGCCGTCTTGAGGGGACTCGCGGCCAGCTCGGCATCGCAGCCGGCGGCGCCCAGGACGAGCGTGCCGAGGGCCATGCCGCCCGCCAGGCTGTAGCCGAGCATCTGGGCCGGCACCGCGGGCGTGTTCCACGAGGCGATGGTGTCCATGAGGTAGGCCATGCCCGTGAACACGGCGAACACGAGGCCGAGCAGCGCCACGGCCACCGCAAGGCCCTTGCGGGCGCCCGCGGACAGCTTGCCGGCGAGCGCGGCCACCCAGTAGACGAGCATGAGCACGCAGAACACGCAGCCGACGAGAATCTCGTTGGACAGCGGCGAGGTGCCCACCCCCGCGAACACGCCGAAGGCGTTCAAGGGGCTGGCCAGGTGGAAGAACGAGGCGGCGAAGCCGACGATGACGACAGCCACGGGAAGGGCGGTCATGCGATCGATCTTCTTGAGGCTCTCGGCCTCGAACGACGTGGTGAGGAATGCCACGGCAAGGGCCGTGAAGGCACCCGCGCCCAGGGGCGCGAGGGTTGTGAACAGCGCGAGGGGCATCTCGGCAAACGCGGTCTCCACGCTACATCACCTCCAGGGGATTCGACACCTTCGCGGCAGCGTCGCCAGCCGGCTTCGCGTCCGCGGAGGCCTTCACGTACAGGTTCGGTTGGGTGTAGGAGGGCTCCGGAAGCGGCGCGATGGCGGCGCGCTCGCCCTTCTTCCTCATCTCATCGACCGGGCCGAAGTCCAGCGCGCGGGCCGGGCAGGCCTCCACGCACACCGGCTGCTCGCCGCTGACCAGGCGCTCGGCGCAGCCGTCGCACTTCACGGAGTGGCCCTTCTCGCGGTTCACCTTGGGCGCGTTGTAGGGGCACGCCATGTGGCAGTAGCCGCAGCCCACGCACTTGCCGGCATCGACCGCCACCAGGCCGGTCTCGGCGTCCTTGTGCATGGCGCCCGTCGGGCACACCCGCACGCAGGTCGGGTCGTCGCAGTGGTTGCACGACAGGGACAGCGGGTAGCTCGCGCACGTGGTGGTGAAGCAGCCCTTGTCGTCGCGCTTCGTCTCGCCGGTGGTCACCTCGTACACCTTGCGGTGCGCCACGCCCAGATCGAGGTCCTTGTAGTCCTTGCAGGCCATCTCGCAGGTCTTGCAGCCGGTGCAGCGAGTGCCGTCGAAAGAGAAAGCGTATTGCGTCATTGTCTATCGTCTCCTTTCCTCGCCGCTAGGCCTTGGCCACGTCGCAGATGTTGGTGTGCTGCGGGTTGCCCTTCGACAGGGGCGAGGGGCGCTGGGTCGTGAGCGTGTTGATGCTGCCGCCCTTGTCCAGCCGATCGCCGTACATGTCGGCCTCGTGCCAGGCGCCCTGGGAGACGCCCACCGTGCCGGGGACGATGCGGGGCGTGACCTTGGCCAGAAGCTCGATCTCACCGAACTCGTTTCTCACGCGCACCGTGTCGCCCTGGACGATGCCGCGGGGCTCCGCGTCGAGGGGGTTGATCCAGACCTCCTGGGGGTTGACCTCCTTGAGCTCGGGCATGAAGCCCCACGAGGAGTGGATGCGGCCGCGGTAGTGGAAGCCGGAGAGCAGCAGCGGGTACTCGTCGGTCGTCGTCTCCACGCCGTACCACTCAGGCAGGTACACGGGGATGGCGGGCAGGGTGTCCAAGCCGGGCAGGGTGTCGTCGGCCTCGAGCTCCCAGCCGTCGGTGAACTCGAGCAGCTTCTCGGAGAAGATCTCGATCTTGCCCGAGGGCGTGGTGAGGGCGTTGGCCACGGGATCCTCGCGGAACTTGGCCATGGAGACCACGGGGGCGTGCTCCTCGATGTAGACGCCCATCTCGACCACCTCGTCCCACGTGGGAAGCTTGGAGCTCTTCGCGCGCGCCTGCTCGTACTGCTCCTTGATGCGCTGCTCCTCGGTCTTGCCCTCGGTGAACCCCTCGGCGACGCCGAGCTTCTCGGCCATGAGCGTGGCCATCTCGTAGGCGCTCTTGCGCTCGAACTTCGGCGAGGTGCAGGCCGTGCCCGTGATCAGGTAGCCCGTGTCGGAGCCCGTGGATATCTGGGAGGTCTGCTCGAAGCGGAACAGGTCGGGCAGGATGACGTCGGCATACTTCAGAGAGTCGCAGAGCACCGTGTCGATGCCCAGGATGAACTCGCACTTGCTCTCGTCGGCCAGGACGTCGTGCGCCTTGTTGATGTCGGAGTGCTGGTTGGTCAGGCAGTTGCCGGCGTAGTTGATCATGTACTTGATGTTGACCGGCAGCTTGTCGACGCCCTTCACGCCCGCGTTCTTGGAGGTCATCTCGGTGCCGTGGTCGATGGCATCGGTGAACAGGAAGCACGGGATGGAGGCCTTCACGGGGTTGGCGCCAGCCGCCATGGAGACGCTCGCCGGGCTCGTGCGGTCCTCGCGGGTGCCGTTGTTGGTGCCGGGCAGGCCCACCTGGCCGACGAGGCAGGGCAGCGCCATGATGGCCCAGGCCGACCACTCGCCGTTGCTGCGGCGCTGCGGCCCCCAGCCCTGGTTCACGTAGAGGGGCTTGGTGGTGCCGATCTCCTCGGCGAGGTCCTTGATGCGCTCGACGGGGATGCCGGTGATCTTGGAGGCCCACTCGGGGGTCTTGGCCACCTTGTCGTAGCCCTCGCCCATGATGTAGGCGTAGTAGGACAGGTTTTTGCCCTGGTACGCCTCGGGCATGGTCTCCTCGTCATAGCCCACGCAGTAGGTGTGCAGGAAGTCGAGGTCCACCAGGTCGTGCTCGATGAGGTAGTGGGCGATGCCGGCCACCAGCGCGGCGTCAGTGCCCGGGTTGATGGGCAGCCACTGGTCGGAGTGGCCCACGATGGAGTCGTTCATGCGGTAGTCGATCATATAGATCTTCGCGCCCGTGCGCTCGCGCAGGTGCACCCAGTCGTAGTGCGTGGTCAGGCCGCCCTGGCGCGTCTCGGTGGGGCTGGAGCCGAAGATGAGCACGAGCTTGGCGTCCTCGGCCGTCTTGAACGAGCTGCCGCCGGCGTTCTTGCTGCCGTACATGTACGGCGTGATGCAGGAGATCTGCGCGGTGGAGTAGCTGTTGTAGAAGTTCAGATAGCCGCCCACCAGGTTGAGCAGGCGGTTGAACGGGCGCGACGTGGTGGCCGACACGCCGGTGGCGTAGGGCACGTACACGGCCTCGTTGCCGTACTTCTCGATGACCTCCTTGAGCTTGGAGGTGGCCAGCTCGATGGCCTCGTCCCAGCTGATCTGCTCGAACTTGCCCTCGCCGCGCTTGCCGACGCGCTTCATGGGATAGTTCAGGCGGTCGGGGCTGGCCAGCCAGCGGCGGTAGCTGCGGCCACGCAGGCAGGCACGGGGCTGCGGATCGTCGAAGTCCGCGTTCGGGCTCGTGCAGGTATCCACCCACACGACCTCGTCGTCGCGCACGTGGAACTTAAGCGCGCAGCGACCGGGGCAGTTGATGGCGCAGTGCCCCCAGGTGATCTTCTCCTCAGGCTCGGCCACGGCCGCGGCTACGCCGGAGCCGAAGAGCGCGTCCGCGGCGGCCACGGATCCTCCGGCGGCGGCCAGGGCCCCGAGGGCCCCGCTCGTCTTGAGGAACGTACGACGACTTAGATTGGTGTCAGGCATTGACTCCCCTCCTTCTTATGTGCTGGGCGGGATGCCGGCTCCGACCGGCTGGGAGGCGTCCCGCGGCGACCGCGTCGCCGCCCCGCGCACGGCGGCCGTTCCTCCTTCGGCCACCGTATCTCACGGCATGACCATACCCTCATCCGTTCTCACCCGTGTCACATAATCCATGTGAATTTTCGCGTTTTCCCAGGTCAAAAATATTATTCACGAATAAGGATAATAAAGAATGGCCCTGCTTGGCATCCCCGGACGCTCAGGGTTTGTCTATACTGGACCCTCAGGGGAAGCACGACCGGCCGCCAGGGCGGCCGCATGAGGGGGACCGACCATGGATCGGCAGCTGGCCAAGGCCTTCGCGCCCAACGCGGCGTCGATGGGCTACGCCCTGTTCTTGGCCATCAACGCGGCCGGCGTGTGGGGCGGGGTGTTCCCCTTCCTCCCGCTGGAGTTCCAGACGCGCGAGATCATCTTCTGGTTCTTCCTCTCCGAGTCGCTCGTCTACTCCGCCGCCTACGCGGCAAGCGCGGTGGGCGCCTACTACCTTCCGCAGCTCACACGCAAGTTCCTCGTGAAGACGGCGAGCGTTCCCTACTTCGTGGGCTGGTGCCTCCTCATCGCGGCCATCTACCTCGACGCGGCGGCGCTGCCGCTCGTCGTCGCGGGCGGCGCGCTGCTCGGGCTGGGAAGCGCCGGCTACTACATGCTCTGGCAGCGCCTCTTCACGAGCGAGGACGCCGACACCGGCACGCGCGACCTCCTGGTGGGCACGGCCTGGAGCGCCCTGCTCTACTATGGGCTGCACCTCATCCCCCAAGCGGTGACGGCGTTTCTCATCACTGTGGCGTTCCTGCCGCTGTTCGGCCTGGCGGTGACGGTGAAGAGCCGCGAGATAGACCTCGACCAGCCCATGTTCGACGACATCCCGCGCGAGCATCCCCAGGTGTACCGCTCGGTGCTCGCCGACCATTGGCGCGGGGCGCTGTGCGTGGGCGCGCTCGGGCTGTGCGCCGGCGTGATGCGCTCGGTGGCCGTGGCCGAGCCCGCCGTGGGCGGCCTTGTGAACATCCTGTCCATGGGCGGCATGTTCCTCTCGGCGGTGACGGCGCTCGCCGTCTGGCAGTCGAAGAACCTGCGGCTGTCCATCACAGCCGTCTACCGCCTGTTCTTCCCCTTCCTCATCACGTCGTTTCTGGCCCTGCCGCTCGTGGGCGTCGAGTACGCCCGCTGGCTCGCCGCCATCCTCTACGCCGCCTACGGAGCCGCCATCATGCTCATGATGATGCAGTGCGCGCAGATCTCGCGCGACCGCGGCATCAACCCCGTCTTCATCTACGGCTTCTACGGCACCATCGTCTACGCCCTGCACGACCTGGGGTTCATCGGCGGCTCGCTTGCCGAGGGCTCCACCTTCACGGGCGTGGCGCCGCTCGCCATCGTGGCGCTCATCGCCGTGTGGGCCCTCGGGTTCATGCAGTTCGTGGGCACCGGCGGATTCTCCGGCGCCCTCGGCCGCCTCGGCCGCGACGAGGCCATCGAGCTCGTGTCGCCCCATGGCCCTGCCCCCGGCGCGTCTCCGGCCGCTCCGGCTGCGGTGCCGCGCGAGCCCGCCAGGGGCGCGGCGCCGGCGGCGGAGGCCGGGCAGCCCATCGACCTCATCGCAGCGCAGGCGCAGGTCGTCCGCGAGCGCTACCGCCTCTCGGCCCGCGAGACCGAGGTGATGGAGCTCATCGCCCGCGGGCACTCGGTGGCGCGCATCGCCGAGGCGCTCGTCGTGTCCGAGAACACCATCCGCACCCATTCCAAGCACATCTACGCCAAGCTCGACATCCACAAGAAGCAGGAGCTCGTCGACCTGCTGGAGAGCATCGGGGAGCCCCCGACGCCGCCTGCCACCGGCGCAGCCGGGAACTGATCTGTCACATAAAATTGGTGAACTTTCGGAACTGCCTGGTCAACCGTTATTATCCTCAATCGTGAATAAATGGAGAACGGAACACGCCGCGTGGGGAGCGACGGCGCTTCCCTATACTTCTGCGGGTGCCGCGGCGCCGACGCGCCCGGGACGAGGGGCGCCAGGCGGCGCCGCGGCACGCCCGACGAGAAACCGACGCGCCCTCCGCGGCGCTCGCATGAGAGGAGTGCCTTTGCCCCTCGGCGTCTTCCGCATCCTCGCCCCCACGCGGGCCTCGACCGGCTATGCGCTCTACCTCGCCATCAACGCCGCCAGCGTATGGGGCGGCGTCTTTCCCTTCCTGCCCACCTCGCTCCAGTCCCCGGCGGTGACGCTCTGGTTCTTCGCGGGCCAGACGGCGGCGGTCTGCGCCGCCTTCGCCCTGAGCGCGCTCGGCTCCTACCGCCTGCCCGGATCGCCCCGCGCCTTCTGGGTGCGCTCGGCGGGCCTTCCCTACGTGCTGGGCTGGGCGGCGCTCGCGGCGGCGCTGCTGCGGCCCGACGAGGCCGTGGCGCTCGCGGCGACGGGCGGCGTCCTCATCGGCCTGGGATCGGCCGGGTTCGCCCTGCTCTGGCAGCGCCTGTTCGCAGGCCGTGACGCCGAGGCCGCCAACCGCGACCTGCTGGCAGGGACGGCCTGGGCCTCGGCCTTCTACTACGGCCTGTGCCTCGTGCCCCAGCCGGCACGCGCCCTCATCGTCCCCGCGGCGGTGGTGCCGCTGTTCATCCTGGCCGTGCTGCTCAACGCCCGCGAGGTGCCGCGCGACCAGCCCATGTTCGCCGATCCGCCGCGCGACAACGCCCGCGTCTACCGCCAGGTGCTGCGCGACCACTGGCGCAGCGCGCTGTGCGTGGGCGCCGTGGGATTCAGCGCCGGGGTGATGCGCGCGGTAGCCGTGGCGAGCCCGGAGGTGGGCTCGCTCGTGAACCTGCTGTCCATGGCCGGCGTGCTGGTCATCACGGTGCTCGTGGCCTGGCTCTGGAGCGCGCGGACGCTGAGCCTGTCCATCGTGAGCGGCTACCAGGTGGTGTTCCCCTTCCTCATCACGTCCGTTCTCGCCCTGCCGCTTCTCGGGGACGGCTACGCCCGCTGGCTTGCGGCCGTCATCTACGCCGTGTACAGCGGCGCGCTGCTGCTCACGCTGATGCAGTGCGCCCAGACCTCGCGCGACCGCGGCGTGAACCCGGCGTTCGTCTACGGCTACTTCGGGGCCATCGTCTTCACGCTGCATGGCGCGGGGTTCCTCGGCGGAACGCTCGCCGGCGCGGCCGAGGCGGCGGGGATGGCGCCGCGGGCCACGGCGGCCCTCGTGGCGGCGTGGGCGCTCGGGCTCATGCACTTCGTGGGATCCGGCGGCTTCTCGCGCGCCTTGCGCCGGCCGGAGGATCCCCACGACATCGAGCTCGTAGCGCTCGGGCCGCCGCACCCGGCACCCGGCTCGGCGGCCGACGCGCCTACAGCGGACGCCGAGGACGCGCCCGATGCGCCCACCGCCCTTGACGACGGGCGCACGGCGGACCCCGCGAGCGCGGAGCGCCCCTGCCCGCGCTCATGCGGCGCGGCGGCTCCGGTCGACCGGGCGAACCTCCAGGCGCAGCGGCTGCGCGAGCGCTACCGGCTGTCGGCTCGCGAGACCGAGGTGGTGGAGCTCATCGCGCGCGGCCACTCGGTGGCGCGCATCGCCGAGACGCTCGTGGTAACGGAGAACACCGTGCGCACCCACGTCAAACGCATCTACGCCAAGCTCGACATCCACAAGAAGCAGGAGCTCGTCGACCTGCTCGAGTCCATGGCGGAGGGCTAGCCGCGCCCGCGGCGCTCCCCTGCCGCCCGCGCGCCCGTCGCGGGCACCGCCGCGCAGACGCTCGCTCCCCGTCGTTCGCGTGCCTGTCGCCCCCTCGCGCTGCTCGCGCGCCCGTCGCCCTCTGCGCTGCTCACGCGTTTCCGCCGCGCCTGCACCCCCGAGT
>CANSQW010000017.1 GCA_947649215.1 uncultured bacterium
CCCCCACACCCCCACACCCGGCGAACCCCGCCCCGCGAAAGGCCCAGCCCGCCCCCGACAAGCGCCTCCAGCGCGGCGAGCTCCTCCTCGAGCAGCGCGGCGAGCTCGCGCCAGTAGCGGGTGTCCGCCCGCTCGGCCAGCGAGCGCGCCCACCCCGCTCCCCAGCGCCCGAGGTGCTCCTCGTGGAAGGCGCGGATGTCCGCGGCCAGCGAGCGCGCCTCATCCTCGCCCTCGGCGTCAGCGAGGCTGTCCAGCAAGAAGGCGCAGAAGGCCAGCTCGAAGGCGATATGGTCCTCGGGCTCCCGCCCCGTGCCCGCAATCGCGAGCCCGCGGCGGCGGTAGCAGGCGCGCACCTCAAGGGTCTCCCGCTGGAAGAGCAGGTCGTCCTCGCTCATCCAGGCCGATTCCCATGGCGGGCAGAGCGGCTTTTCCGGCCCCTCGAGCAGGCGCTGGAAGTCGCGAGCCGCCTCGGCTGCCTCGACTTCGGTCGCGGGCTGCCCGAGCAGCGCCGCCATCATCTCCCCGGTGGG
This sequence comes from uncultured bacterium, assembly GCA_947649215.1. GTDB lineage: Bacteria > Actinomycetota > Coriobacteriia > Coriobacteriales > Eggerthellaceae > Enterorhabdus. The sequence continues at coordinate 531 of CANSQW010000017.1, forward strand.
CGCCTGGCGCAGCGCCTGGGAGAGGAATCCCAGACGGGCAACCGCCTCGCGGGCCATGCGCTTGGCATCGTTATCCATGGCGCGTCCTTTCGCCAAAGAGGGGAGCGCCGCGCGCCAAGGCGGGGCGCTCCCGGTCAGCTAGTACTGAAGGTTGACGGAGCAGGAGTAGAACAGCGCGCGGGCGAGCAGCAGGGCGATGATCATCAGCGCGCATCCTGCCAGGGACAGGCCGCGCCCCAGCCCCTCGGAGCCCGTGCGGCCGGCCGTCAGCGCGCCCGCCGCCTGAAGGCCGGCACCCGCGGCGCCGCAGACGGCCTCGGCCAGCAGCAGGGGCGCCTGGACGCCCGTGGCCAAGGTGATGGACGCCACGCCGGCCGGCCCCTCGGCGCCTGCCAGCCCAAAGCCGAAGGCCGTCGCGAACCCCAGGAGCCCGAGCAGCGCCGCGCCGGCGACGGCGAAGCCGATGGCGCGGCTGCGCGCCGCCTCGTCGCCCCTCGCAAGGGACAGCGTGACGGTCGATGCCACGGCGCATCCGGCCATGAGGGAGCCGATGATGAGCCCCAGCGGCGTGGCGGGCGTGTTCCAGTAGGGGATGGTGGGCAGCAGGTAGGCGTTGCCCGCGCTGGCCAGGAACCCGATGGCCACCACGGCCGAGACGGCCCAGGCGATGGTGGCGGCGCTGCCGCTCGCCTTCCAGGCCACCAGGGCGGTGACGGCCATGCACGCGAGGGACAGGGATCCCATGAGCACCTCGCGGGAGAGCCACGAGCTTCCCACGTTCAGAAGGGCCGTCGGCGCGCCCAGGATGGAGCCGAGGTGCGCCATCGACGCCGCCAGCCCCACGGCCAGCACGAGGGCGCAGCCGCCGAAGAAGGCGGCCGCCGGGAAGCGGCGCCCGGGGGCGCTCGCGTCACCGCCAGCGTGCTCGATGAGCAGCCGCGCGCCTCCCCCGCAGATGAACGCTCCCACGGAGGCGGCAGTCAGAAACGTGAAGATGAGGAGGGGCCACTCGTAGCTCATCGCAAAGCCTCCTTCGGAGTCGTCAGGTAGTTGGGGTGGGTGAGCGAGGACGGGGGCAGCACCGCAAGGTCGCTCACGGCGTCAGGATGCTGCCGCCGCAGCTCGTCGATGTCGCCGAAGCGCAGCGCCCGGGTGGAGCAGGCGCCCACGCAGGCGGGCTCCATGCCCTTGTCGAGGAACTTCTCTTTGCAGCCGTCGCACTTGCCCATGCGCTTCGCCGCCTCGTCCCAGGAGGGGGCGCCGTAGGGGCACGACCACTCGCACATGCGGCATCCGATGCAGCGGGCGTGGTCCTGGATGACCAGCCCCGTCTCCGGATCCTTGCTGATGGCCCCGGTGGGGCAGTTTGCCGCGCAGGGCGCGTTGTCGCAGTGGTTGCACCCCATGGACACGGTGGCTGCCCACATGCGGGGGAACGTGCCGCCCTCGAAGTCGCGGGCCTCACGGAAGAACCGCCCGACGGGCAGGTCGTTGACGTCCTTGCACGCCACCTGGCAGCATTTGCAGCCCGTGCACGACGTCATGTCGAAGTAGAAGCCTTTCTGAGCCATTTATCCCACCTCCATGATACGCTGCGGCCACAGGCAGTCGGGATCGAGCGCCTCGCCGTCCCATTTCTCGACGCTGACGTTGCAGCTGTTCCACGCCTGGATGCCCGATCCGGACTTGAGCGGTCCCACCAGGTAGTTGGCGCAGCCGGCCCGGTCGATGCCCGTCTCCTCGTTCACGTCGACCCAGGTGGCCTCGTCCAGCTTGACCACGCCCGGCATGATGCGCTCGCTCACGTCGGCACGGCGCAGGCAGGAGCCCCAGCGGCTGCGGATGAGGACGGTGTCGCCCCTCTCGATGCCGAGCCGCGCGGCGTCGGCGCTGTTCATCTGGAAGTCGTTGGGGTGCGCCTCGCGCGTCCAGGGAACGTTGTCGAACGAGGAGTGCACGGTGCGCAGGCAGTGCAGCGTCACCAGCTGGAAGGGGAACTCGCCCGGCTCCTTCGTCTCCCAGTCGGCCAGGGTGTCCTCGTATCCCTCGGCGGGCACCTCGTACTTGGCGATGGGCGACTTCTTGGTGAAGCCCACCGCGTCGACGAAGTCGACGATGCCCTGGCAGTAGATCTCCAGCTTCCCGGAGGGGGTGGGCCGGGGGTTGGCTACCGGGTCGTCCACGAAGTCCTTCAGCGCGGTGTAGCCGTAGTTGTCGCCCTCGTGGCGCTCCACCCGGCAGAACCCGTCCTCGAGGAACTGCTTGTAGGAGAACGTGCCCTCCTGGGGCTTGCCCTCGACGCCTTCGGGGATGTCATCGGCCTCAAGGGTGAACAGCGGCGCCTTGGTCACGCCGTCCTCCAGCACCACGGTGGCCCCGCTGATGCGGTTCCAGCCCACCTGCTCGAGCGAGAGGGGGTTGATGAGCGCGCGGTCGACGCCCATGCGGGCGGCCAGCTCCTCGTCGATCCACGCGTCGGTGCGCGCCTCGAACAGGGGCTCGCAGATCTGCTGGGCCGACAGCATGGTCTCGCGGTTGGTCTTCGTGTAGAGGAGGGTGTCGCCCGGCTCCTCCCAGCGGGTGCAGGCGGGCAGGACGATGTCGGCGTAGCGGCAGTTCGTGTTCATGTGGTAGCCGCTGGCCACCACGAACTCCACCTTGCGGTGGGCCTCGATGCCGCGCTTGGTCGCCGGGGACTGGTTGAGCGTGGCGCCGCGCCCGATGTGGTTGATCATCTGGATGTTGATGGGGAGCACGCCGCGGGCGCCGGCATGGTACTCGCCGTCGATGACCGCGTCCCAGATCTCGGAGTGGTTGATGCACGTCCAGTCGGAGGTGTCGGCCGGGTCGATGGTGTAGTACTCATAGGGGCTCACGGGGTTCTTGATGGCGGGAACCTTGGTGGCGCCGCCGTTGATGAGCCACGGGCCGCCCGTGCCCGACCCGACGTTGGAGGTGACCACGTGCCCCACCATGGCGCCGCGCTTGCCCACGTTGCCCGTCATCCACCCCACCGTGAGGAACGCCTGGGCGAACTGGTCGCCGTTGGCGGTGCGCGCAGGGGCGCGGCTGCAGGTGAGGGCCATGGGCTTGGTGGTGGCCATCTCGTAGGCGAGGGCCTTGATCTGCTCGACGGGCGTCCCGCATATCTCGCTGGCCCACGCGGCGGTCTTCGGCACGCCGTCGTAGGTGCCCAGCACGTAGTCCTTGAAGTTGTCCTCGGGGTTCGCGCTGGCGGGCATGTGGTCGGCGTCGAACCCGATGGTGTAGGTGTCGAGGAACGCCTGGTCCTGCAGGTCGTTGCTGATCATCTCATGGGCGATGCCCAGCAGGAGGGCGGCGTCGGTGCAGGGGCGCACGGGCACGAACTCGTCGGCCAGAACCTTGGCCGAGTCGTGGTAGATGGGGTCGACCACGATGATGCGAGCCCCCCGGCGCTTGGCCTCCAGGAACGTGAGGATGGGGTTTCCCTGGCTCGACCAGACGGGGTTGTGGCCCCAGAGCACGATGAGGTTGGAGTCGTAGTACTCGAAGCGGTCGGAGAGCGTGAGCGCGTGGCGCGGCCAGCCGCCGCCCACCATCTTCTGCGACGTCCAGTAGAAGCCGCCCGACGACCAGCACGACCACATGGTGGTCGACCCGCCGATGGCGTTGAAGAAGCGCCCGGGGCCGCTGCGCTCCGACGACAGGATGGCCGTGTTGCCGTAGGTATCCACGATGCGCTTGGTCTCGGCGGCGATGAGGTCGAGCGCCTCGTCCCAGCTGATGCGCACCCACTCGTCGCAGCCGCGGAGCGAGCGGTCCCCGCCGCCGGGCTCCCAGTGCTTGCGCTTCACGGGGTACTTCAGCCGGTCGGCCCCGAACACGAGCGTGCGCATGGAGCGCCCGCGGTGGCACCCGCGCTGCTGGGGCATGTCGGGCGTGTCGTCGCCGCTCACGTCGGTGCGCTGGTAGAGCACCGTGCCGTCCTTCACGTAGGCCTGGTTGACGCAGTTTCCGCCGCAGTCGAACCAGCACGAGGCGTTGCGCCATTCCCCGCTGGGCTCCTCAGCCTGGGCCTCCAGGGGACGGAAGGCGCCGAAGCCCGTCTGGGCCGCGCATCCCGCAGCGCCGATGGCCGCGCTCCACTGGAGGAAGCGGCGACGGCTCAGGGGGATGGTCTCCCTCGGTGCGTTCCTCTCTTCCACGATTTCCCTCCTTCTCATTCGGTGAACCGCTCTTCGTCCCCGCCCGTCGTGGCGAGGGCGCGCCCCCAGCTTCCCCGAAGGAGGGCGGCCGGGGGTATCATCACGACGTGTGAAAAGGGGAAACCGTGTCATCAGGACGTATGATTTTGAGTTCGCGGCCTCCCTTTCGCCGCGCCCCGAAGCAGGTTCGCCGGCGCCGCCCCTTACAATACGAGGGGAGGGGAAAGCGAGCTCAAGGGGAGGCGAGCCTGGCGATGAACCGGGAAGGGACGTTCCTGGAAAGGGACTGGCGGTGGCGCGAGTTCGCTCTCGCCGCGTTGGGCTTTACCTTCTACCGCCTCTACATCTCGTTCTTCTTCGTGTCGAACCACGTGCTGCCCCAATCCCAGGCCACGGCGGCGAACAGCGCCTACGACGCGTACGGCTTCCTGCTCGCCTTCCTGGTGGCCTCCATCGCGCTCGTCCGGAGGCCGGCCCTCTTCCGGTCGGACGCCGTCGCCGTGCTGGGGGCGACGTGCATGGCGCTGGGCGCCCTGTCCTACGCGGCCCTCTCCGTGGGCGGCTGGGGGGAGCTGGCCGGGCTGTTCGCCATCTGCTCGAGCGTGGGCGTTGCCCTCATGACCGTTCAGTGGGGCTGCGCGCTGGGGGTGCGCTGGCGCGAGGAGGGGCTGTTCTCGATTATCGCGGGGTTCTTCCTCGCGGCGGTGCTCAACACGGGCGCCGGGCTCTTCGCCCCCGCCTACCAGGGGCTGGCCGCCTTGGCAGGACCGGCCTCCTGCCTGGCCCTGATGAAGCTGCGCCGCTGCCGGACGGCTTCGGGGGACTCGTCCGCGCAGCGGGCGGTCGGCGCCCGCGAGGGCAGGGCAGAGCGGGTGGAAGCCGGCTTCATTGCCCGGGCGTCCGTGGCGTTCCTGCTGTTCGCCGTGGCGTCGGTGTTCTGCTCCATGCCCATGGAGTTCTCGGTCATCGGCGGCGCGAGCGAGTCGGACCGGCTGCTGCTTCTGCTGCGCACCTGCGTGACGGCGGCCGTGTGCCTCGTCGCCCTGGGCCTGGCGGTGCTGCCGCGCGCCTCGCTGCGCAGCATCTACCGGCTCATCCCGCTGTTCCTGGTCATCGGCGGGCTCTCCGCCTTCCTGCAGGAGCTCTCGCCGCTGGTGGCCTACGCATGCGCCCTGGTGGGGCGCCTGGGGTTCCAGCTGGTGTTCTGGCTCTTCGCGCCCCGTATCGCCTGCTGCTCTAAGACGCCGGCGGGGCGCGTCTTCGCGGTTGAGTTCGCGCTCTATTGGTTTGGGTACGCCGGGTCGCTCTTCGTCGTGCGGCACCTGTGGCCCGACCCGTACCACGTGTCGGTGGACGCCATGGGGAGCATGGTGGTGGCCGCCATCGTCATTTTGCTGGTGGCCTACTTGTTCGTGCTTCCCGAGCACGACCTCCGCGTGGCGACGGGGGAGGCGCTGGCCGACGCCGACGGCGCGCCCGCGCCCGCCCCCGATGGGAGGGGCGCTGCGGGCGCCATGGCCGACGACGGGGAGCTGGCGGCCATGGCGGAGCGCTACGGGCTCTCCCCGCGGGAGACGGAGGTGTTCCTCCTGCTGGCTCGCGGAAGGGACACGGCCTATATCCAGAAGTCCCTCTTCATATCGGCGGGCACGGTATCGAGCCATCGCCGGCGCATCTATCAGAAGATGGGCGTCCACACCAAGCAGGAGCTGCTCGATCTCGTCGAGGCGGGCCCCGCGTAGCTCCGCCGACCCGCAAACCGCGCGGTTTGCGGTCCCTGGCCCCCGGCCCCTACGAGTTCAGCTCGGCCTCGGCGCTGCGGCTGAAGTAGCCCTCGGGAATGTTGGCGGCCACGAACTCGGCGAAGGCGCGGGCCTCGTCCGAGCGCGGCGCCTCGGAGGGCCAGGTCAGCGACACGGGGTACCACATGGTGTCGGTGGCCACCTTGAAGCGCACGATGCCGGGCTCGTTGCGGTAGCGGTTGGCGATGCACTCGGGCAGCGTGGCCCAGCCCAGCCCCGCCTTCACGCCTTCCACCATGGCCTCGTGGGTGTCGAAGCAGCCCACCATGTTGTGCTCGCGCAGCGATATGCCGTAGCGCTCGCGGAAGTGGCGGTTGCCCACCATGTGCCGGCCGGAGTGCCACTCGTACACGATCATGGGCCACTTGAGCAGGGTCTCCACGGGCACGGGATAGATGACCTGGTTGTAGGGCGGCTTGTCCGGCGCCAGGAACACCAGCTTCTTGTAGCCGAGCACCTCGTTGACGATGCCCGGCTCCATGGGCTGGTTCTCCAGGATGGCGAAGCCCAGCTCGCCGTCCTTCAGCTTCTGCACCAGGTCGGGCTCGTAGCCGGCGTCCAGGTGGACGCGGGCGGCCGGCACCTGCTCCACGTACGCGGCCACCAGGCGCGGCAGCAGCGTCACGCCGTCGGCAAAGCTCATGCCGATAGTCAGGTTGGCGGGGAAGTGCTCGTCGATGGCGGCTATCTGCGAGGCCAGCACCCGCTCCATGCCCGCCACGTTCTGGGCGAACTTCACCACCACCTTGCCGGCCTGCGTGAGCGATATGCCCGATGACGAGCGGTTGATGAGCGAGGTGCTGAACTTCTTCTCGATGCTGTTGAGTTTCTGGGAAAGGCCGGGGCGCGACATATACAGCTGGTCGGCCGCTTGCGAGAGGCTCTTCGCCTTCGATAGAACGAGCAGGACCTCAACGTCATCGAACAGCATCGTTCCCCCTTTGCCTCCGGGAACTACGAGCGTGGTCGGTGTCGGGCGGGCGCCATCCGGCTTTGCGCTGTGCGAAAGAGGGTGGCTCACTCGGCTCTGCAACGCTGGCGCAGCATCCGCGATTAAGCACACATGAGCAGATTAAACACTGCGCACTTGGAGTAAGTCCAGGGTATCAGTGCGAATCGGTGAAGTTCTTTTTACCCGAAGCTGCAACAAAAGCTTTCATGTCAGTTTTCCTTTGCAACCCCTGCAAGGAAGTCGAACGGCGAATCGGTGACTGACGCGGTAGTGATTCCCTGCACCTTCCTATGATCGAAGCACAGGCGAAGGGGGAGTCGTGTCGCCGAGGGGGCCCACACAGAACCGTCGATCGAAACTCCCAAACCTGAGTGCCAAAGAGGAAAGAAGAGGAGGAATCGATGGACAAACAGGGAATCATCGAGGCCAGCCGGGAGCGTCGCGAAGGTGAGCGCATCTTCTACACGTCCTGCCCGGCGAACGGATGCTGGGACTCCGCATGCGTTCTGAAGTGCCATCTCAAGGACGGCAAGCTCATCGCCGTCGAGCCCGACGACTCCATTAACAAGAACGACAGCCGCGAGGACTGCGGCTGGGAGAACCTGTGGAAGGGCAACGTGCAGATGCGCCCCTGCGCCATGGGCCACTCCTGGAAGAAGGAGCTCTACGCCGAGACGCGCCTTCTGCACCCCATGAAGCGCGTCGGCAAGAAGGGCCCGGGCAACGGCTACTTCGTACAGATCAGCTGGGAAGAGGCCCTCGACACCATCGCCGAGAAGATGATCGAGATCAAGGGCAAGTACGGCCCCTACGGCATCTTCCACTCCCAGTACCCCAGCTTCGAGAAGAACGGCTTCCCGCTGGCCCCCTGGTGGGAGGCGGGCTTCGGCGCGTGGGGCGAGCACTCCACCTCCGGCCACGCCGCCGGCGAGATGCTGCACCTGGGCGTCGACCTGACCAAGGTCACCAAGGGCCTGCAGAACGCCTTCCCCGGCTTCGAGGCCTCCGACATCTTCAACTCCAAGCTCTTCGTCATGTGGGGCATGGACCCGGTGGTGGCCTGGTTCGGCCCCTCGTCCTACTACATGCAGCTGGCCCACGAGTTCGGCTGCAAGACCATCGTCATCGACCCGCGCTACACCCAGTCGGCTGAGCTGCTGGCGGATCAGTGGATTCCCATCCGCCCCGGCACCGACCTGGCCATGATGCTGGCTGTGGCCCAGGTACTCTTCGAGGAGGACCTGGTCGACCACGAGTTCATCGACGAGTGGGTCGAGAAGGACGGCTACGAGCAGTGGCGCGCCTACGTCCTGGGCGAGGGCGAGGACGGCATCAAGAAGACGCCTGAGTGGGCGGCCCCCATCACCGCCGTGCCGGCCGAGACCATCCGCGAGTTCGCGCGTCTCTACGGCTCCACCAAGCCGGTGCACCTGCAGTACTTCTACTCCTGCGCCAAGCGCCACATGGGCGACTACAGCGCGTCGGCCTCCATGCTGCTCCAGGCCATGACGGGCAACATCGCCTGCCCCGGCGGCTGCGAGACGGGCGCCTGCCTGCCCACCCCGGGCCGAGTGCCCGCGCCGCGCGCCGACTGGCAGCGTGACATGGGCGGCTACCAGGTGCCGGTGCTGTTCAACAACAACTGCCTCACGGAGATCCTGGCCTCGCAGAAGGACTACTGGGAGGGCCGCATGAGCGAGAGCGAGTTCCGTCATCGCATCGGCGCGCCGACCAACGACAGCCCGCTGCCCAACATCCAGATGATCATCTTCGAGAACAACTACGCCAACAACCACTCCAACGTGAACCGCCGCTTCCAGGGCATGGCCGACACGGAGTTCAACTGGGGCTTCCAGTGGCACGTGAACCAGCCCACCGCCGAGCTGTGCGACATCATCCTGCCGGCGCCGGTGTGGCAGCTCGAGGGCATGGACGAGTACATGTACGGGCATCAGCGCTTCGTGAGTGGCCCCAACGGCATGCGCAACTACTTCACCTTCTGCGCCCGCGGCGCCGAGTTCCCCGGCGAGGTCCGCTCCAAGGAATGGGTGTGGACCGAGATTGCCAAGCGCTTGGGCGACGATGTGGCGAAGGGCTACAACCCCCGCATGCTCGACGTGCCGCTGGAGGGCTGGGTGGATGCCCAGGAGGCCGTCTACAAGGAGGCCTTCGAGCAGTGGGCCGACAACGAGACCGTCATGGCCTACCTCGGCTACGACCATCGTCCCACCTGGGAGGAGTTCAACGCCAACCCGGTCGTCCGCACCGAGGTGGACGTGCCCTACTACCCGTTCAAGTCGGCCATGGAGAAGGGCGAGAGCCCGTTCAACACCCCCACGGGCAAGATCGAGTTCGTGTCGAACTTCGTGAAGACCCACGACATGACCGAGTCGCGCTGGCGCGGCGAGATCGAGGCCATGCCGGTGTGGAGCCCGAGCTACGTCGAGGGCGACATCGGGTCGGCCTCCAACGACGGCTTCTACAACCCGAAGGCCGCGAAGTACCCGCTGTCCCTGGTCACGCCGGTGTCCATCTACCGCCAGCACTCCAGCAACGACAACAACCCGTTCATGCGTGAGGACGTCTACCGCCATGGCGTGTGGATCTCCGCGGTGGACGCCAAGGCTCGCGGCATCAAGGACGGCGACCTCTGCCGCGTCTACAGCGACCGCGGCGAGGCCCTGCTGCCCGCCTACGTGACGAGCCGCTGCATGCCCGGCACCTCCGCCGTCTTCCACGGCGGCTGGTACCAGACCAACGGCGAGCCCTCCGAGATGAACGCCTTCGGCCAGGACATGCGCGGCGCGCCGAACATCCTGCTCGACGACGCGCACCTGCCCCACATCCTGGGCGCGCTCATCATCGCCGGCCTGTGCGAGGTGGAGAAGGTGGCCGACGGCGACGCCGAGGGCTTCGGCACCGAGTCTCAGCGCGGCGGCCTGCGTGGCGCGAAGGTGGCCATCGACGCCCGCGACGAGCTCGCGAAGAAGGACGGCGCCCGCGACGCGGCGGCCGAGGCCTGCGAGTAGCGGACATCCCGAGAGGAGGAGTAAGACAATGACCCAGTACGGATTCCTGTTCGACATGAACCGCTGCTACGCCTGCCAGGCCTGCAGCATCGCCTGCAAGGACTGGAACGATATTGATCCCGGCGCCGAGAAGTGGATGACCGTCTACGAGTGGGAGTCGGGCACGTTCCCGGCCATCCGTCTTCACTCGCTGGCGTTCTCCTGCGCCCATTGCGAGAACCCCGCCTGCGTGGCGGTGTGCGAGAGCGGCGCCCTGTACAAGGAGGACGAGTTCGGGGCCGTTCTGGTGGACCAGGACAAGTGCACCGGCTGCCGTAAGTGCTACGACGCGTGCCCCTATGGCGCGCCGAAGTTCGCGACCGATGAGCCGACGGCCAAGATGAGCAAGTGCACCATGTGCGTCGACCGCCTGTCCGAGGGCATGCAGCCGGCCTGCACCATGAGCTGCCCTCTGCGCGCCTTCGACTTCGGCCCGCTTGATGCGCTCATCGAGAAGTACGGCGATGTGCGCTACTGCGAGGGCATGCCCGCGCCGGATGCCACCAACCCGGCCTTCATCATCTGGAACCCCCGCGAGAAGACCCCGCTGCTTCCCTACGATGTGGACGAGGCCATCGCGCTCAACCAGCAGCGCGGCGACTTGGGCACCATGTTCGAAAGCGAAGAGGATCTGAAGGTCTTCGACGAGGGCACCATCGGCCGCGACGAGCTGAAGATGAAGCACGGCTCCGTCATCGAGCTCATGCGCGCCACGCGCAACGACATGGCGTAGGAGACACCGACGTCGTTCGTGCGACAAAGCCAACTCGGGCGGCGGCCCGTGCTTGCACCCCGCCGCCCTTTTGCTATCGTCTACGTTTACTTCCGGGTGTGGAGGACCTGCAAGTGAACTTAGGGGAAATCGTTCGTTAATTTGAAAGGGGAAAGAAATGGAGTGGATCGGAGTTATCGGCATCGTCGCCGGTCTCGTCTTCTTCGTCATCGCGGCCATGCGCGGCTGGAACGTGCTCATCACGTCCATCGTCACGGCCATCGTCATCGCGCTCACCAACGGCATGGACATCATGAATACCATGGTGGGCACCGAAACATCCTACGCCACCGGCTTGGCCGGCTTCATCCGCGGCAACTTGATGATCTTCATGGGCGGCGCCATCATGGGCGAGTTCATGGACAAGTCGGGCGCCGCCAAGGCCATCGCCCAGGCCATCATGGCCAAGGTGGGAACGAAGAGCCCGTACTTCGTGCTGCTGGGCATTTCGGCTGTGGGCGCTCTGCTCACCTATGCCGGCATCTCGATGTTCGTGGCCATGTTCGCCCTCATCCCGCTGGCCCGCCCGATGTTCCGCGAGTGCAACATCCCGTGGCACCTGTTCTGCGCCGCGTGGACCCTGGGCGCCTGCTCGTTCACCATGGCCATGATCCCCGGCGTGCCGGCCGTGGCCTGGATCAACGCCGCCAACGGCTGCGGCGTGTCCCTCACCGCCGCCCCCATCATGGGCATCGTGGGCTCCCTCATCGCCATCGCGGTGAGCTGCATCTACATCAAGTTCGCCCTCAAGCGCGCTGAGGCCAAGGGCGAGCACTTCGTGGCCGACGCCGACGACGTGGCCGTCGAGGAGCAGAAGGACCTGCCCAACCTGTTCCTGGCCCTGCTGCCGCTGATCATCCTGATCGGCACCATCATCGGCCTGTCCGCCACCGGCATGAAGAACGTCGTCTACATCGGCATGCTGGCCGGCATCATCGCCTCCATCGTGTGCTTCTTCAAGTACGTGCCCTCCGTCCGCGACGCGCTTGGCAAGGGCGCCGTCGCCGGCGTGGGCCCGGCCGTGTTCACCTCCGCTGCCGTGGGTGTGGGCACCGTGGCCGCCGCCTCCGTGGGCTTCACCGTCATCTACGAGGCCATCTTCAACATGCCGGGCGGCACCTACGTCTCCGCCGCCACCATGGCTGCTGCCCTGGGCGGCATCATGGGCTCCGGCTCGGGCGCGGTGGGCATCATCGCCCAGAACTTCCTGGAGCCCTACCTGGCCACCGGTGTTGATCCCGCGGCCCTCGCGAAGATCATCGCCACGTCGGCCACCATCGGCGGCGCGCTGCCCAACTCGGGCGCCATGTTCGGCATGATGGCCGCCATGGGCCTGAACCACAAGAACTCCTACAAGCACATCGCCGCCATCTCCATCG